>CAZERK010000097.1:8801-9953 GCA_964514515.1 uncultured Planctomycetaceae bacterium | reverse complement strand
CCCGGCAGAAAGCCGCACGCAACCTTGAAATGGCAAAGCACCAGCGTCGGGCGCGAGCGGCACGAGCCCCCTCACCCTTGCCCTCTCCCCCGTGGGGGAGAGGGATTGTCCAAGGCCGGCGGCTCTCGAGGCGCGGCGAACCGGCGGTCTTGCGCGGCAAATCGGCGGCCTCAAGCCGAAACAAGCGTCAGTCTCCCAACGCGCGGATCAGCATCTCGACGACCTGATCGATCTCCTCGCGTCGCGTCGGACGGCCGACGCTGAAGCGAATCGTCCCGACGGCCCGTTCCGTATCGAGCCCCATCGCCAGGAGAACCGACGACGGCTTCGACTGGCCGCTGTGACAGGCCGCGCCGGTCGACGCGCAGACGCCCGAGAGCTGGCCGAGGATTTCGCCGCCGACGCGGCCTGGAACGCTCACGTTCAGGGTGCCCGGCAGGCGTTGCGTCGGATGACCGTTCAGCTTGACGCGATCGCCAAACGCCTCCGTCAGCCGCCGCCAGAACGCGTCCCGCAGTTCGCCGACGTGACGGTCGTGTTGCGGCCGGGCGACAAGCTCGGCGGCCTTGCCGAGCCCCACGGCCATGATGACGTTCTCGGTTCCCGCCCGACGACCGCCTTCCTGCGGCGCGCCGTGAATCAACGGTTCGAGCGCGGTCCCCCGGCGGATGTACAAGGCGCCGATTCCCTTCGGCGCGTACATCTTGTGCCCGGCGATGGACATCAAGTCGGCGCCGATGGCGTTCACGTCGACGGGGACCTTGCCGACCGATTGCGCGGCATCGACGTGAAACAGGACGCCGGCCTCGCGTGCGATGCGTCCGATCTGCTCGACCGGCTCGATCGTGCCGACTTCGTTCTGGGCGTGCATCACGCTAATGAGGACCGTGCCGGGCCGGATCGCCCTTCGGACGGCATCGGGATCGACCATCGCATGGCCGTCGACCGGAACCTCCGTCCGCTCGAAACCCCAAGCCTCCAACGCACGCATCGGCTGGATCGTCGCGGGATGTTCGACGGCGGTCGTCACAAAGAACCGGCCCTTGTCGCCAAACCGTCGGGCGACGCCCTTGATCGCCGTGTTGCTGGCTTCCGTGCCGCCGCTCGTGAACACGATCTCCTTCGACTCCGCGCCGATCAGATCCGCGACCT
>CAZERK010000097.1:0-8791 GCA_964514515.1 uncultured Planctomycetaceae bacterium | reverse complement strand
GCTGCGCCCCGAGCAGCGAAGCCAACGAAGCCCGAGCCCGTTCCCGGGCGTCGTGGGCCGTCTTGCCGATGGGAGGGCCGCTTGACGGGGTGCCGAATTGCTCGTCGATGTACGGGCGCATCGCGTCGGCGACCGCCGGATCGATCGGCGTGGTCGCGTTGTAGTCCAGGTAGATCATCGAAAGCCTCCGTCGCCTGCCGTCGCTTCGGTCTCGGTCCTTTGCAGCAGCGCCGGACGGTCTCCAGCACCGACTGGTACTCCCGCATCAAGGAGCTTAGCTGCCCCGGCCGATGAGTCCAGCATGAGCCTGCACAGGTTGGCCGTCATCCTGGCCCGAGCCGGCAGCAAGGGCCTTCCCCGTAAGAACGTCCTGCCGCTCGCCGGCCGTCCCATGATCGCCTACACGATCGACGAGGCCCTGGCGGCTCGCGAGATCGACGCGGTCTGCGTCACGACGGACCTGAACGAGGCCGCCGAGCTCGCTCGACGGATGGGCGCGTTCACGGTCGATCGGCCGGCCGCGTTGGCGACGGACACGGCAACGGTGGACGCCGCCGTCCGACATGCCGTCGAGGCGTACGAGCAAGCCTGCCGCCCCGTCACGCACGTCGCCATCCTCTACGGCAACGTGCCGATCCGGCCGCCGGGAATCATCGACTTGGCGATGCGCCGCCTGATCGAGTCCGGCGCGGATTCCGTCCGCTCGCTGGCGCCCGTCAGCAAGCAACACCCCGATTGGCTGCACCGCCTGGACGGCGACCGCATGGTCCAGTTCAGGAAGAACTCGATCTATCGCCGACAGGACCTCGAACCGCTCTACTACCACGACGGGGCGGTCCTCGCGGTCACGCGCGCTTCGTTGTTCGTCACGAGCGACGAGGATCATCACGCCTTCCTCGGCCGCGATCGCCGCGGCGTCGTCGCGCAGGGCGGCGCGGCCGTAGACGTCGACGGCCCCGAGGATTTGGCGTTGGCCGAGGCCATCCTGGCGATCCGCCATCGTCGTTCCTCATCCGTGGCCGCCGGCCCTTCATGAAGCCCGCCGCACCACCCTGAACCTCGGAATAGCGGGCGAAGGGCCGCAGTCCTCGCCGCCGAGTTCCACGTTCCGGCGCGATCGTCGTTCGACCGCCGTCCCTCGGACGTCCGACGATCGCCTTTCCCAGGATTTCGCCCTTGTCGCAATTGCGATGCCCGTTGCGAGTTCTCGCTCCGCAAAGCTCCGCCTGCCAGCCGTGACCAAGGTCCGCATATCGAGAATTGCGCAAACGACACCGGCAGCCCTGGATTTCGGCGTGGACGGCTGCGCGGGCCGCCCATCAACGCGGCCGCATCGGAGAGCGTTCCGGAAACTTGGTGGAGACGGCGACGGTCCGCCGACGCTTCCCGAAGTCTGACGCCCACAACGGCCTCGATTCTCGCACGGCGACCACAGCAGGCGTCAATCTCTCCCACAACGGACTGGCGTTTTTGGTCAAATCGGGGCTACATGCTACCGATACGACGGTAGTAGCAGGAACGGACTGCTCATAGCCCGAGTTCGACTCCGCAGCGGGAGAGGCTGACGAGATGAATGCAACGACGGCGAAGACCGAGATGGACCTCATCGTCGACTCTGCCATCGCCAGGGTGGGAGAGCTTGCCACCCTGCCCGAGGTGACGGTCAGAATCATCCAGATCGTCGAGAATCCGAAGTCGACGGCCCGCGACCTCCACGAGGTCATCAAGAACGATCCCGCGCTCTCCTCGCGGCTCCTGAAGGTGGTCAACTCCGCCTTCTACGGACTGCCGGGGCAGATCGCGAACGTCGATCGGGCGATCGTGTTGCTCGGCCTGTCCGCCGTCAAGAACATTGCGATCGCCGCGTCGATGACCCACCTCTTCAACAGCGGAGCGCCGATCGAGGGATTCAACGGCTTGGAGGTTTGGCGGCATTCGATCGCGGTCGGCGTGGCGACGCGCATGCTCACGGACGCGCAAGGCAAGCCCTCGGTGGAGGAGAGCTTCCTGGCAGGGTTGATCCACGACTTGGGGCTCTTGGTCGAGCGGCAGGTCTATCCCAAGAAGATCGCCGAGGTCATCGCCCGCCAGCGAGCCTCCGGGGCGCCCTTCTGCGAGTTGGAGCAGGCCATCATCGGTGCCGACCATCAGGCCCTCGGAATGGCCTTGGCGAGAAAATGGCGATTCCCGGTGCATCTCTGCACGTCAATCGGCTATCACCACAAACCGATGGAACTCGCGCTGGCCCACCGCGAGTTGCCGACCCTGGTCCATATCGCCGACATCCTCGCCTGTCGCGCCGGACTCGGCTTTTCCGTCACGGCGGCAGAAGTCAGCTTCGACGAACAGGCGCTCGAGGCGGCGCAACTCACCCAAGCCCAAGTCGACTCGATCCCGGCGGACCTACCCTCGCAGGTCGCCATCGCGGAAACGGTCTTCTCTGAATGATCGCCGACAAGCGACCTCTCATCGAGGCGATCGCCGACTCGTAGGCATGACTGCTTCCTGTCGACACCGTGCGCCGTCCTCTTTCAGAGCCGACATCTGCAACGACGGCGTTCAGCGAAACACAACAACGCTCCTTCCTCAACAGAGCCGCCCCCTGCGACGGCGGTGCTCCACCGCGACGCGGTCGCGGTCCTCGCAAGACCGAGCCATGTTCTGTAAACACGATGCACCGCCTTCATCCCGAGTCGATCGGGACGGCGCTGACGCTTCGCGGAAGGCGGATCTGATGATTGCGAAAACCTGTCATCCCGGCGCGGTCGATGTCGGGCGAGGCCGGCGCAGCTCGCGCCAGATCGTGCTGCCGGGGTAGCGGTTCTGGATCGCGGAGAGGCTTTCGCGGACGGCCTGGCTGTCCGGCACCGATCGCAAGCACGCCTCGACGGCCTCGAACGCGGCGGCATCGTCGCCGGACCGGAGGAGCAGGTTGATCAGCGCAACGTGGGCGTCGAGCAGGCTCGGCGCGAGTTCCCTCGCCCGCCGGCTCCATCGCTCGGCGGCATCCGCCAAATCCAAGCGGTCGGAGAAGCGCGAAACCAACTCGACGTAGAACGGGGCAAGCTTTTCAGCGGTTGCGATGGAGTCATCTCTCTGAAGGCGGCGCAGTTGTCGGATCGCCTCATCCTCACGGCCATTCGCGAGCAGGAGCCTCAGCCGCGTCTGTCCCAGCGCATCGGCCAGCGGCGTCGAGGCGACGCGCGGGACGCCGCCCAGAAGCGTATCGGCCTGGGCCAGCCGCGACAGTCGGGCATCCAATTCGGCGCACGGGGCTGCCGTGAAGCCGTAACGAACCTGCTCATGCAGGGCGGCAGCATGCGCCGCAAACAGCCGCTGCCCCGCAGCCTCGTACAGCGCGGCGGCACGGGCGGCGAGCTTGGCGGCTTCCTCTGGTTGACCGGCGAGCGCCTTCGACAAAGCGGCCACGCGGAACGTCTCCGGCGACAACTCGTCCGTCCAGGGGTCGCCCGGCGAATCAGCGTCCTGTGCGGCGACGTTGAATAAGTCGTTGACCGCCGGGACGAAGTCGGGCCGAGCCCCCAAGTCATGGGCCAACTCGACGAAGCCCGTGGGCATCTCACCGAATCGCAGCAGGCAGCGCAGCCACAACAGACGTTGCACGGCTGAGGCTTCGGGCCGGGCCCGCCAAAGGTCTTGAACGGCGTCGATTCTGAAGGGTTCGTCGGCCCGACGCTGGTCGAGGGCTTGCTCGAACATCGTGCGGAACTCGCGGGCGTAGGCGGACTCACCGCGACGTTCGTGGGCACGACTGAGGTTCAAACAGGTGTCGGCCTGGAGGCGAGATACCCGAAGGAACCGCGGCGCGTCGCGCCGTAGCTGCGCGAGTCGAGCGAGCGCCTGACGCGAGACCTCGATCTCGGCATCCGTGGGCGGCTCCGACGAGCCTTGCAGCAGCGCATCGAACCAGAGCGAACGAGCCCAGACGGCGTGGACCCGAGCAATCAGCCGTTGAAACGGATCGAGCAAGGTCGCCGCGGCCGTGTCTGCGTACTCGATGGCGGACCGATAGTCCTCCTTCTGCATGGCCGTCGTCGCTTCGTAGGCGGCCCGGGCGGCATGCCAGTCGCGGCCCGCGAGCCGAGCCAGCAACACGGCGGCGATGCAGAAGGCCGTTCCGACGAGACGTATCAACGAAGAGCCGGGCGGAGGATTTTGGGACGCTTCGCCGAGCCTGTCGCGCTCTGAATCGGCCGGGACATCGCGCACGTCGTCTTCGGATACAAAGAGCGACCGCGCCGGAAGCGACGAGAGGTGCGGAAGCGGGGTCGCAACCGGACGACGGAGACGGCTCAAGCTACAGACGAGTGCCCAGATCGTCAGAACGATCGGCGGCAGGCCCGGCGCGCGCAAGGCGACGTTGAAGCACTCTTCGACGAGCAAGGCGACAAAGGCGGCCGTCAAGCCGATCAACAGCCCGCACGTCGTCGGATCGTCGCCTGTCGTCCGCAGGCCGTCGCAACAGCGCTGCGCGCGCAAGAGCGTCACGCCGATTGCGGCGACGAACGCAAGGCAGCCCATCGCCCCGAGGTCGGCAAGAAGCTCCAGGAACTCGTTGTGCGCATGGCCGACCCAGCTCCATTCGTCGAAGCTCAGGATGGCGGGATCCTCGAGTTGATCCTCTCGGGCGAACTGTCCGGCGAGCAGACTGTACGCGCCGTCGCCGTGACCGATGATCGGGGCCTGAGCGAATAGCCGAACGGCATACGGCCATTCGTAGTTCAGCCTGGCGCGGATGGAATGCGATCGGGCGCCGGCCAGGCCGACGTCTCGCAAGGCCGCGATCAGGCCCAGCAGACAGAGGACCGCGGCAACCAGCAAGTAGGGCCGGGCTCGGCGCGGCGCCACCAACCAGACGACGGCGGCGATGCCGGCCGCGACGCCTGCGGCGGCAGACCTCGAACGCGTCGCATACAGTGCCGCGGCGATGGCACCTGCGGCGACAAGCCCTGCAAGCAGGACGAGCCCGGTTCGCAGTCGTTGGGAGCAGGTCCGATCGGCGTCGGGCGAGGCGCCGCACGGCCCGGCGGCGGAAACCGGTGGCGAAGACGAAACGCCAGACGTTTCAACGGTGGACGCCGGAGGCGAAAGCGGCGCAGCGGGCGTCCCGACGGAGACGACCTGAGGCGGCGATGGCGCTGCGGATGGGCGCAGCACGCGGAGGGTCCGACCGATGAAATCCCCCAGGATGAGGAACAACCCCGGCAGCAGGCAGGCGGCCAACCAAAGCTCGTTTCCCATCGGGTACTTGAGTCGAGGTTGAGGACGGCGCACGTCGTACCAGAGCGCCAGCAGCGCGGTGGCGATGATGACGCAGGCCAGCCAACGCGCGAGCGAACAGCCGTGCCGGGGCAGGAGGAAAGCCGCGAGCGGCAGCCACCAAGCCAGCCATAAAACATGGATGAGCATCTGCCCCCTGCAAACATCGGGGGCGTGCGAGTACGACGTGCTCAGCGCGCTGACGAGCAGGAAGACGAACCACCACGAAAGCGGATTGGCGGCGAGTTGTCGCAGATCAGGCGAGTCCGTGGGCGTTACCAGGCGCGTCGCGGTCGCGCGGTTGCCGGCAGGACGGCGGCCCTTCGCCTGGGTGCGTCCGTGCCTCGGCAGGCTTGTCAGCGAACGTCGCCACGCTCCCGTCAGTAAACGCAACCCCGCGATGAATACCAGGAGTGTCGCCGCTCCGTAGAAAATCAGGTTTCGGATTTCGACGCCGCGATAGGTCGGCAACGCGCCGCCCATCGCAAGGAAGCTCACGACGGGCTTGAGCCACGACGCATCGTGCTCGTGGGCTTCAGAGAACCGACCCGGCGAGTTCAGCAGACAATTGCCCGCCAACGCGGCCCCGGCCAGCACCGCCAGCACCGTACTGGTCCGTCGGGCGGCGACGGACGAGTCTGCGGTGAGGTCGAAGGCGGTGTCAGTCGACATGACCGAATCTCCACGACAAGCGCCCGCGTCGCACGCTGAGCCGCGATCGCCTGTTCCCGGGCCCTCGCCTGCCGGACGTTTGCGCGACCAACTTCGGCCGCGCCGGGTTATCATATCTGCGCTGAGTCGACGAGGAAGGATCAATGCCGGTCAATCAGTCGCCCATGTACATGAAGGCCGAGGAGCGATATCGCACGGCCTCCACGTCGGCGGAGAAGCTCGAAGCCCTGGAGGAGATGTTCCGCCTCGTGCCCAAGCACAAGGGCAGCGAGAAGCTCCAGGCCCAAATCAAGCAGCGCATCAAGACCGTCAAGCAGGAACTCCAACAGCCCAGGGGCCGTGCCGGCGGCGGGCACCGGGACTTGTTCGCCGTCCCCAAGCAGGGCGCCGGACAGGTGCTGCTGATGGGGGCCGCCAACGTCGGCAAGAGCTCGATCGTCGGTCGGCTGACGGAGGCCAAGGTCGAGATCGCCGAGTTCCCGTTCTCGACGCACGCGGCGGTGCCTGGCATGGCGATGTACGAGGACGCTCCCATCCAACTCGTGGACATGCCGCCGATCATAGAAGGGCACGCCCAGCCGGGGATGCTCGGCGCCTATCGGGCGGCGGACGCGATTCTCCTCGTCGTTGACCTGTCGGCGATTGATCTGCTCGACCAGTACGAGCAGCCCTTGGCGCTGTTGGCGGAGCGCAAAATGCGGCCCGTGTCGGCGTCCGTCCTGGAATTCGAGGAGGACGAGGAAGCCGCGATCCCGAAACGGCTGATGGTCGCCGCCAACAAGAGCGACACGCCTGAGGCGACGAGCAACTTCGAGGGACTCAAGGAACTTTGCGGAGACGGCCTACGGATCCTGCCGGTCTCGGCGAAGACGGGCGACGGGCTGTCGGAGATGCTGGCGACGTTGTTCGCCATGCTGAACGTCGTCCGCATCTACCCGAAAAAACCTGGCAAGCCGGTTGACCGTGAGCAGCCCTTCATCCTGACCAAAGGGGCGACGGTGCAGGACCTGGCGTACATGGTTCACCGCGAGCTGGCCCAGGCGCTCAAGACCGCGCGCGTTTGGGGCACGAACGTGCATGACGGACAACAGGTGCATCATACGTACGCGCCGGCCGACCGGGACGTCGTGGAGCTGCATTTTTGAACGCCTGGCAGTTGTGTGTAGCGGCGGCCCTGGAGCCAGCCCGCCTGCGGCGCGTGGCCGACGCGAAGGACTGGCGGGCTCGCCCATGCCCTGCGTCGGCCGTCCCGGCGCGCCGGGAACGCTACGCGCGGATCGTGTCGGGCGTTTGTCGTCCGCGTGGCGGGCGGCAATCAGGCGCATTCGAGGAACGCTCGCAACAGCCGTCGCGTCGCCACCCGTGCCGTGCGGTCGGCGCTCGTGCGTATTCGAGGAACGCTCGTGGCAGAAGAAACGATCACGCGAGTCGGTATCGGGACGGATTTGCATCGGCTGGAGGCCGGCGGCCCGCTGAGGCTTGGGGGAGTTGACGTTCCCTTCGACCGGCATCTTCACGGCCACAGCGACGGCGACGTCGTTCTGCACGCGATCATCGACGCGATGCTCGGCGCCGCGGGCCTGCCTGATATCGGCGAACAGTTCCCAGATACCGATCCGGCGTACAAGGGCTGCGACAGCCGCCGACTTCTGGCCGCCGCCGTCGAGCGAATCGCCGCCGTCGGCTACCGCGTCGTGAACGTCGACCTCGTCATCGGCGCCGAACGCCCCAGGCTCTCGACGCACAGGACCGTCATGGCACACAGAATTGCCGAGTTGATCGGCCTGCCGGCAGAGCGCGTCAGCGTGAAGGCGAAGACAAACGAGGGGCTGGACGCCGTGGGGCGAGGCGAGGCGATCAGTTGCATCTGCATCGTCAGCCTATGCCTGGGCGGCAACTGAGCGCGCGGACAGCCTCGCGAGCCAAACAGGCGTCCAGTAAAGGCGCTTCTAACAGAACCACGCCGGTGTGGTGCATATCCAACAGGACCGAATCCAGGCACGTGCTTGCTGTCTATCGCATCGCCAAGGCAGCTTGCGTTTGGAAAGAGCCGAGATGTCAGAATACCGGCTTGTCCAGACGCACTTTCTCGCGGCCCGATCATCCCCGCTGCCAACACCGGAAGCGAGTTGAACGCGCACAAGTCCTGTCCGGCACGCGTGAGAGCTCGGTTCCGAGGAGAATCATACCTCTGTCATCCCGATGCCCGTCTGGGCGTCTCAGACTGATCGGGGGCATGGAGTCCAAGAATAGCTATTCTGGTTTTCCCCTGGTCTCGCACGGTGGAACGGGCCGAGGCCCCTGCAAAACCCGCTTTTGGGCGAGAAAAGGCGGTTTGCCCCTTTGATATCGCTTGGACCCGGTGTTAGACTCCGAGCGATAACGGCGATTTCGAGACGCCGGTCGGCTCCATCGCCATGGGCAGGTGGCACGGCGCCAGACAGGAGACAACACGATGCAGGAATACGAGAATCTCAAGCGGTTGGTCGAGGCCGCTGCTGAAGACGTCGCAAAGGCGGAGGGCGGCAACAAGGCCGCCGGCACGCGCGTTCGCAAGGCCATGCAGGAGATCAAGAACGCGGCTCAGGACGTTCGTAAGAAGATCCTGGAAGTGCGGTCTGCGGAGTCCGAGACGAATCCGTAAAGGCTTTGCGACATCGACGTCACGATCGCGTGCCAACGCCCTTCTCGATGCCCTTATTAGCGATCCCGCGGGCGGGTGCGTAGCCGGCGCCTTCGCCCATGCGATGCCGTCGAACAGGCTACGGGCAGGGATGTGCCCGGCGGGGGCGCGTTTTGCCAGAACGAGGTCCGAAGATGCCTCCTCCCCCGTTGTTGG
>CAZERK010000096.1:6375-10050 GCA_964514515.1 uncultured Planctomycetaceae bacterium | reverse complement strand
GAGCTGGCGACGTTTCTCCGACGGCCGGCCGGTGCACCGCATCGACGGCGGCGCCTGGCGCGGCTTCTGCCTGATGTTGCTGATTGCGTGCAGCCAGGTTGGCTGTCGAGACGCGGGAAAGCCGTCGGCTGACAAGCCGTGCAATCTCGTTCTGATTACGCTGGACACGTTGCGGCCGGATCATCTGGGGTGTTACGGGTACGCGCCGGCGCAGACGCCGAACCTCGACGGGTTTGCCGCCTCGTCGCTGCGCTTCGATTTCGCGATCACGCCGAGCAACAACACGCTGCCGTCGCACGCGGCGATGTTGATCGGGAAGTACCCGCAGCATTTCGGTGTGCCGCGCAACAGCTTCAAGGTGCCGCCGGAGCATGAGACGCTCGCGACGATCTTGAAGGCGCGCGGCTATGCGACGGCCGCGTTCGTCAGCGCGTCGGTTCTGGAATCCAAGATGGGGCTGCATCGCGGCTTCGACGTGTACGACGAAGCATTCGACACGCAGGAGCTGGATCAGAGTCAGCGCCGCGCCTCGGCGACGACACCGGCGGTCGTGTCATGGCTGAAGCAGCGCACGGACCAGCCGTTTTTTCTTTGGGCGCATTACTTTGATGCGCACTACCCGTACACGCCGCCGCCGCCGTTCGACAAGCTGTACGAGCCGGAGTACCAGGGCCCGGCCGACGGATCGATCGAGTTTCTTTGCAGCATCTCGGGCGTGAAGGGCTTTCCGAAGCGGCCGACCACGCCGGACGACTATCGAAAACTGATCGGGCTGTACGACGGAGAGATCGCGTTTCTGGACAAGCACCTCGGGCCGGTCTTTGAGATTCTGAATCAGCCGCGTCATCGCGAGCGGACGATGGTGATCGTCGTCGCCGACCACGGCGAGAGCCTCACGGAGCACGGTTACTACTTCGACCACGGCGAGTATGCGTATCAGCCGAGCATGCACGTGCCGATGATGATGCGGCTGCCGGGGCACGATTCGAGCCGAATACCGGCTCGCTCAGGGGAGCCGGTCGAGACGATCGACTTGTTTCCCACCGCGCTCGCTCGCCTGGGTGTCCCGGTTCCGACGGACATCGACGGCGTTGATCTGACCCCGCTGTTCGAAGGGGGAGCCGGCTGGTCGAGGAAACTGTGCCTTGGCGAATCGTCGCGCCCCTGGGAAGTCGAGCGGATGGGCGGAAACGTCTGGCCCAACCTGGGCAAGTCACAATTCGTGATTGACTATCCTTGGAAGCTGATCCTCACACCCTACAAGCGTCAGAGCGAAATCTACCTATTGTACACGGATCCGGGCGAGCTACGCAACCTGGCTGCGCGGTACATCGATCTGGGAAACCGTCTGGCGGTGCAATTGCAGCGGTGGCGCGAAACGGCCAGACCCGTCTTCACCGCGCAGGACATCGAGAACATGCGAAGGCTCCGATCGCTTGGGTATATCGATTCGCAATGACCGGCTGGACGCATGCGCGCGGATGAGTTGCCCAGCGGCTGCCGATGGCGTCAACTCCAGGTCTTCAGCCCGCCATCGTCGAGTTCGTGGACGATGGCGATCAATCGCTGGTCGGTCCGCAGGGGAGCGTCGATGTCGGGTGGGCATTGGATGGCGCCGTCGGCTTGCTCGACGGCGATGACCTGCGCGCCGAAGTTCCTGCGAAAGTCCGCCTCGCGAAGCGACTTGCCGACCGCCTGAAGCGGCACGAAGAGCCGTCGGAACTCGTGTCGCTGCGCAGGCGCCAGACCGGCGACCAACTCTTGCAATTGTCCTTCGCGCTGCATGGCGGCCAGCCCGTCGTGCTCACGCACGACGGACCGCTGCATATCCTCGACCTGACTCCGCACGGCCCGGAAGACGCGCTCTCGCGTCAACATACCGAGCCATCGCTTCTCGGGGCCTCGCGACACGACTGGCAGCACGTCGAGGCGGCTCCGCGTGAAGGCGTTCAGCGTCTCGTAAACGCTCTGGTCTGAATGCAGCACCGGTAGCCGCTCGGTCATCATGTCGGCGGCGATGACGGCGTTGGCCAGGCCGGGCTCGTCCATGACGCGATGGATGTCCAGCGCGGAGATCAGCCCGACGAGCCTTGGCCCATCGGTGACGGCGAAGACCGGCGTCGTACCGTACTCGGCCTGCCGCACGAGTTCCGCCAAGGTCGTATCCGGCGAGACCGTCGCCGGCCAATCCCGATCCATCAACTGCTCGACGCGCCAGGATTCGAGCATGTGCACGACGGCGTCGCCCGCGTGCGCGGGGGACTCGGCGGCGCCTCGGACCTGCTCGTGGTTCAGCCCCCAGTCTCGCCCGACGACGTAGGCCGTGATGCAGACGACCATCAACGGGACGATGAGCCCATAGCTGCCCGTCATCTCCGTGACCATGATGATGGCGGCCAAGGGTGTACGCATGCAGGCGGCCAGCACGCCCGCCATGCCGACGGGGATCAGGGCCTCTCGCAGAGCCTCGGGGAACGTGCCGGGGTTGACGGCTTCGCACAACGCGCCGCGGACCGCGCCGGCGACGCCGCCGATGAACACGCTCGGACCCAACAAGCCGCCGGACGCCGCGCTGCCGACGGTCAGGCTCGTCGCCACGCACTTGACCAGCAAGACCGCCCCAAACATGCAGGTCCACCACCACCAGCCCGCGTGCCCCACGTCGTTCAGGACGTCGCCGTTCATGGCTCGTTGGACAAAGATGTATTGGCCGTCCATCACTTGCGGCAGCAAGCAGGCCAGCGCCCCGGTCGCCAGTCCGCCGACGCATGGAATCAGCCAACGCGGCAGGGGCAGCCTCGGCACGACGCCCCTTTCCATGAACCTCATGCACAAGCTGAAGAAGATGCTGACCGCGCCGCAAAGGAGGCCGAGCAGGGCGTAGGGGATCAATTCCAGAGGCGAGCTGAATCGCAGATTGGACGCGCCGTGCAGCATATGCGCGCCCATGCCCCAGACCGACGTGAAGACCGAATAGCCCAGGACGGACGAAACGACGGACGGCACGATGGCCTCGGCCTCGAACTCCGGCTCACGGTAGAGGATGCTGGCGGCAAACAGCGCGCCGCCGAGGGGGCATTGGAAGATCGCACCGATTCCCGCCCCGCAGCCGGCGATGAGCAGGATGCGCTGTTCGCGCGGCGTGACGTGGAAGATCCGACCTAACAGGGCCCCGATGGCGGCCCCCATCGCGGCGATGGGGCCCTCGGGACCAGCCGAGCCACCGCACGCGATGACCCAGACGGCGGCGATTCCCTTGATAAACGGCCCCTTGAACGGCAGGCGTCCCATGTCTCGATGGAACGCCCGAACGAGCAAGTCCGTGCCCTGGCCGACCGCAAGGGGGCAGAGCAGGTTCGTTGCGATGCCGGAGACCAAACCGCCCACCGCCGGCAGCAGGAGCACCGCCCAATGAAACTTCAGGATGCCGCCGGCCCCCAGGTGCGTGAAGCGTCCGGCGAGGTATTGCGACCCGACGATCAGGCCCCATTCAAACGCGGCGGCGGCCAAACCGCCCAGCACGCCCGCGACGGCGCCCAGCATGAGCAGGCGGCCCCATCGGGGGATTCGGTTGGCGAGATGAGTCAGCGAAATTCGCATTCGTCAATCGTCGTGCTCGCGGTTCGCCGGACGCTCACGTCGTGCTTTGTCGCACGGCAACTGACCAGCCGTCAA
>CAZERK010000096.1:0-6365 GCA_964514515.1 uncultured Planctomycetaceae bacterium | reverse complement strand
GCGGCTGTTGCAGCCCAGCCCCGTGACTCACCGCGCTCAGCAAGACCGGGTCCGCCGACGTCGGCTCCCCGTCTCCCATCGCCCTCGGCGCCGTCGCCGGGAGCCCGTCCTTGTTTTGTTAGGCGCGTCGAGAAAAGCCGCGGGCAACCAGCGTCCTGGGGGTCGTGGCGGGTCATCGCGTAAGGATACTGAGCGGGCGTCCGACCGCAACCGCGGCTGGCCGATCACCGCCTCACCTCACGACGCCGCGTGCCCGCGAGGTTTCTGCCCGGAGGTGTCAGGCGTTTGCGGTTGATGGCACGGCGACGCCTCGGGGGGGCGGTCCTGCGCTTCCAGCATCGCGAGGCGGCGGACGACGAGCGTCAGGTCTCGTTGCACCCTTCGGAGCCGCAGATAGACCATCCAGAAGCCGATCAGCATGACGACGATGCCACAGTACGAAACGAGATCGGCGCCGCGACCGATGCCGATGGCCTTCGCCGCGCGCGAGGTCGTCTCCGGCCAGGCAATCGCGATGCAGGCCACGAGCATCACGACGGTCCAGGCGAGGCATTCGCGTCGCGAAACCCAGCCGCGAAACATCGCCAGGATGATGCCGATGACCGTCAGCGGAAAGACGACCAGCCCCACGATCTGAAACGTGTTCATCGCACGATCCTCCCGACGATGTAATGGAGAAGGATTCGAAGCGCCCCTCGATGCGACTGCCCCTTGGAGAGGGAGTAGGGCGTGTAGCGGACCGTGACGGACGCCTCTTTCCAGGGCAATCCGGAAGCCGCCACGAAGTCCAGCAACTCGCTCGCGTGGGCCATGCGGTCCAGGCGGATGTCGATCCGTTCGGCCGCTTTTCGAGAGAACGCGCGCAGGCCGTTGTGGGCGTCCGTTACGGACAGGCCGTTGACCAGGCGCGTCAGAAGAACGGCGATGCGGAGCAAGACGCGCCGCGAGAACGGCAGGTCGATCGCTTCGCCGAGGAACCGAGAACCGAGAACGATGTCGCATTCGCCTGCACAGATCGGCGACAGCAGGGCGTCGATGTCGCGCGGATCGTGCTGTCCGTCGGCGTCGAACGTGACGACGTACCGCGCGCCGCGCCGAAGGGCGAACGTGAGGCCGGTCTGCAAGGCCGCGCCCTGTCCGCGGTTGACAGCGTGCCTCAAAACGAAGGCGGCTGTGCGTTGGGCTGCGGCGTACGTGTCGTCGGTCGAGCCGTCGTCCACGACGACGACGTTCGGGTAGATCGCCCGGACCTCCGACACGACGTCCGCGAGGCAAGAACCCTCGTTGTAGGCCGGGATCACAACGAAGGTCTGCTTGCGCACGTCATCGGGGAGAATAAAGGGGTCACTACTCATTTTCTGTTGCCTCTCGGGGGAAAAATGAGTAGTGACCCCTTTTTGCCCTTTTTTGCCTCTCCGGGGCATGAGCAGCAGGATAGTCCAAGGACGACGCCAGGACAATAATCAGTAGTGACCCCTTTATTCCTCTGTAGTGACCCCTTTATTCCTCTGTAGTGACCCCTTTATTCCTCCTTTCCTCCCTCCTTTATTCCTCCGATCAGGGCGTCCCCTTCAAACTGAAGGAGCCCGTGCCGGAGGACGCCTCGATGCGCGGCCCGCCTTCGCCAACCGTCCCGCGGGCATGACCGCCGACGTAGCTTCGTTTCAACTCGATGCCGCTGAAGCCCTCGATCTCGACGGAGCCCACGCCTGTCGACAGGTCGTACATGCCCGCGGCGCCTTTCGGCAGCGTCAGATCGACGTCGCCGGTACCCGTGCTGGCCAACAGGTCCGCCTTCGGAGCGGCCTGCATCACGACTTTCACGCTGCCCGTGCCGCTCTCCGCTCGTACCTTGCCCGGGGCCGTCTTGAGGCGTATCGTGACGTCGCCCACGCCGGACTCGGCGGAGACTTCGGCGGCTTGCGCGCCGTCCACGAGCACGTGGCCGACGCCTGTCGCCGCGTCGATGTCACGCATGTTCGGCCCCTCGATCTGGACGTCGCCAACGCCTGTCTTCACGCGAGCGTCAGCCTGGAAGCCCTGGACCTTCGCGTCTCCGACGCCGGTGCTGACTTCTGTCGCGAGGCCGCGGGGGACGCGAATCTGCAGCGTGACGCTCCAGTCCTCATGGTCGGGTTGGTCCCGATGGGCGTCCGCGATTGTCAATCGGTCGCCTTCCGTGACGACCCGAACATGGTCGCTGAACTGCCCCTTGTCCATCTCAGCCTTGTACCGGCCTCTGCGAATCTCGACGGCGGCCTGGATGCTGGCCGTCGAGCCAGGCTCGTCGCCGATCAGCGTGATGTCGCCCACGGAGGTGGCGGCGGTGAGCCGAGCGATGTCGCCGGACAGCTCGACCGATTCGTGGACCGTCGTCAGCGGAACGAAGTTGCCGGACGATCCGCCGCCTACGTGCGTGCATGCCCCGAAGGGCAGGGCGATGAGGGCGACAGCGAGGGCGTATCCAACGGCGAGTTTCTTGGTGCGTTTGAGATTCATGTTTGCTCCCTGCAGCTTCGCGGCGAGGGCTCCGGGTACGCGGCAACCTAGTCGGATCATCGATGGGCGTCTTGCTGTCCGGCACGCTTCCGGAAAGGGACCACCATACTACGGTTATTGCCCCCGATTCTCAAAGTATTGCGGCGAATCGTCGAGATCGCCGGTGGCGGTCCATGCCTGAGTCTGCGCCAGTCCCGACTTGGGGTGGGTTGGAGAACAGCCGGATTTGGTGTTGCAGGTGTGAGGGAGACCGTCCCAACCGGGGGCGGCGCCTGGTCGCCGATGGCGTCCGATGAGCGCGGGTCCCACTAAAACGACGGGGCCATGCTCAGCATGAGGATGCCGAAGGCGATCATCGTCGTGAGAATGCCGGCGATGGCCGTGACGCCGGCGACTCCCGCGGCTCGTCGGGCGACGGGGGCCGCAACGCCGGGCCCCTGGTGCTTGCGCGCGATGTAGGCCGCCGCGGCGATGTAGCCCACGGCCATGAACACGCCGTAGAGTTGGCTGAGCAGCGCGACGGCCATCGCGGGTCCCAGTTGTGCGGGCGAGTCCAGGCGTCGGAGGACGAGAATCAGGCTGATCGTCGTGACGATGAAGCCGCTGGCCAAGGCGAATGCGGCCGCGAGCTGGAAGAACGTGGAGGCGTCCGCGGCGGACTTGCCGGGCGTCGGCTTGCGGAAGATATAGGTCCAGGCGCCGAGGGCGTCGGCCCAGCCACAGATGCCGGCGAGGAGAACCATCGGTCCCAACGCCACGAGGACCATGCTCGGCAGGTTGACGAACGACGCAAGGACGTCGCCGTCATCGATCAGGGCGACGGCCACGCCCCAAACGCAGAAGAAGCCGATGACGGCGACCAGCGCCGATAGGGCGTTGCGGTCGCGATGAATCGGCGGGCTCGTGCAAGCGAGCCGATCGGTGTCAGCGGATGCCATCTTTCCGGACCCCCGTGGTCAACACGAATCGTGTGGCCGTCATTCGCTATCGGTTGGCGCGGAAATCGCGATTAGGAATGGAGGAGCGGATTCGCGTTGCGGCGATGGCGGCGCCGGCGGCGACCATCGGCATCCCTCAATCAACCGTTTTCAACGCTTTGAGGGTCTCATACGGATGCGGACCCCTCCCGGCGCCCCCGGCAAGGAAGTAGCGCGCTGTGAGACAGGAACGCGCTTGGCGGCTGCGATGCGGCAGGCCATAATCCCGCGCCGGGCCTTCTGCGAAAGATGCGAGAGCGGAAAGGGTAGGCAAGCATGACCGAACAACTGACCCAGGCTGTGAAGGGTGCGACTCCAATGACGCCTGCCGACGTGCTGATCGAGCGGTTCCATCACCATCTGCGGTTCACACAAGGCGAGGCTTGGGACTCCGCCACGTATTACGACCATTACACGACCATGGCCCTGGCGGAGCGAGACCAGATCGTCGACCGGATCATCGCGACGCAGAAGGCGTACCTCGAACGGGACGTTAAGCGCGTGTACTACCTGTCCCTGGAGTACCTCCTCGGGCGGCACATGCGCAACAACCTCGTCTGCCTGGGCCTGTACGACGAATGCCGTCGGCGGCTCGGCAAGCTCGGCCTGAACCTCGAACGGATTTGCGAGTTCGAGCCGGACGCCGGGCTGGGCAACGGTGGCCTCGGTCGCCTTGCGGCCTGCTTCATGGACTCCGCCGCTACGCTCGAAATCCCCTTCTACGGATATGGGCTGCGGTACGAGTACGGCATCTGCGAGCAGGACATCGTGAACGGCTGGCAGTCGGAACGGCCCGATTATTGGTTGCGGCTGGGCTCGCCCTGGGAGATCGCGCGGCCGGAGTTTGCGTGCCCGGTCCGGTTCTTCGGCCACGTCATTGAACGAACCGACGCACGCGGTCGCTATCGCCCCAGTTGGGAAGGCCACCGCACGGTCATCGGCGTGCCTTACGACATGCCGATCCTCGGCTACGGCGTGCACACGGTGAATCTGCTTCGGCTCTGGTCGGCACGGGCCTCGGAGACGTTTGACTTGGCGGCGTTCAACCGCGGGGGCTTCGTGGAGGCCGTCGCGGAGAAGGCGCGAAGCGAGACCCTCACGAAGGTGCTCTACCCCAGCGATGATACGGACATTGGCCGCGAGCTGCGCCTGATGCAGGAGTACTTCTTTGTTGCGTGCACCATGAGCGACGTCATCCGTCGCTACGAGAAGACGCACGAGGACTTCGATGCATTTCCTTCCAAAGCCGTGATCCATCTCAACGACACGCATCCGGCCCTGGCGATCGCCGAGATGATGCGTATGTTGGTCGATGAGCGAGGCCTGGATTGGGATCGTGCCTGGAACCTGACGCGATCCACGTTCGCCTATACGAATCACACGCTGTTGCCCGAGGCCCTGGAAAAATGGCCCATCGCCCTGTTCGGGCGCGTCCTGCCCAGGCACCTTCAGATTGTCTACGAGATCAACCAGCGTTTCCTGGACGGCGAGGTTTCGCGGCGCTGGCCGACCGAGCCGCAGCGCCGCGGCCGGATGTCGCTCGTCGAGGAAGGCACGCACAAGTCCGTCCGCATGGCCCACCTGGCGATCGTCGGCAGCCAGAAGGTCAACGGCGTCGCCGACCTGCACGCCGAGCTGATCCGCACGCAGCAGGTGCCCGACTTCGCCGAGCTTTGGCCGGAGAAGTTCATCGGCATCACCAACGGCATCACGCCGCGGCGTTGGCTGCTGTCCTGCAACCCTGAATTGGCCGCGGCCATCACCAGCCGCATCGGCGACGGCTGGATCCGAAGCCTGGGCGAACTTAACCGGCTCGAGCCCTATGCCGACGATCCCGCGTTCCAGGAGGAGTTCCGCGCCGTCAAGCGGCGGCACAAGGCGCGTCTCGCGGATTACATCCAGAACCGCCTGGGCGTTCGCGTGCCGCCCGACGCGATGTTTGACGTTCAGATCAAGCGTCTGCACGAGTACAAGCGGCAGTTGCTGAACATCATCCAGGTCGTGATGCGCTATCACCAACTCCTGGAGCATCCCGAAGCGGACTTGGCCCCGCGCGTTGTGATCTTCGGGGCCAAGGCGGCGCCGGCCTACAACCGGGCGAAGCTCATCATCAAGCTCATCAACGACGTGGCCCGAGCGGTCAATCACGACGAGCGCATCGGGCAGCGGCTGCGCGTCGTCTTCCTGCCGAACTACAACGTCTCGCTGGCGGAGATGATCATCCCCGCGGCCGATCTGTCGGAGCAAATCTCCACGGCCGGCACGGAAGCCTCCGGAACCGGGAACATGAAGCTGGCCCTCAACGGGGCGCTGACCATCGGCACGCTCGACGGCGCCAACATCGAAATCCGCCAGGCCGTCGGCGCCGAGAACTTCTTCGAGTTCGGCCTCACCGCCGACGAAGTCGCCGAGCGGCGCGCCAAGTACGACCCCTGGTTCTACTATCTCAACAACGCCTCGCTCAAGCGGGCGATCGACGCGATCGTCAACGGCGAATTCAACCTTCACGAGCCGCCCTTGTTCCGGCCGATCTCTGATTGGCTGACGCACGGCCGCGACCATTTCATGCTTCTGGCGGACGTCGATTCCTACGTCGCGGCGCAGCAGCGCGTCGACGAGCGGTGGCGCGATCCGCGCGCCTGGACCCGATCGGCGATTCTCAACGTCGCGCGGATCGGGCACTTTTCGAGCGATCGTGCGGTTCGCGAATACGCCGAGCGAGTCTGGCAGGTTACGCCCATTCCGATCCCGCCGCCGAACGCGACGAGCTGACATCCGTCGCAGTCTGCCATAGTCGCTGGTGCGAGATTCCTATCTCGCGCCCCCCTCGCAAACAAACCCTTTTGCCTGCGCCCGAAGCAGACGGCTGCCGATTGAGAGCCGCCGGCC
>CAZERK010000095.1:0-10067 GCA_964514515.1 uncultured Planctomycetaceae bacterium | reverse complement strand
GATCGAGGCCAGAATCCTCGCCGAAACCGCCAACCAAGAGCTTGAGTCCACCAACCGCCAATTGGAGCAGACGGCCCGACAAGCCTGCGAGCTGGCCGCCGAGGCGAAAGCCGCCGCCGGCTCCAAGAGCGAGTTCCTGGCCAGCATGAGCCACGAGATTCGCACGCCGATGTCCGCCATCCTCGGCTTCGCCGAGAGCCTCCTGGAGGCCGACCTCTCGGCCGACGAGCGAACGGAGGCGATTCGCACCATTCTGCGAAACGGCGAACACCTCCTGAGCCTGCTCAACAACGTCTTGGATCTCTCCAAGATCGAGTCGGGACGGCTGGACGTGGAGTTCGTCGATTGTTCCGTGCCGCGATTGCTCGAGGACGTCCAATCGTTGATGAAGCGCCGAGCTGATGCCAAGGGCTTGGCATTCGAGACCCGCGTCGTGGAACCCATGCCGAACGTCCTCCAAACGGACCCCACGAGACTCCGGCAAATCCTGATTAACCTGGTCGGGAACGCGATCAAGTTCACCGCGCAGGGCTCGGTCCGCCTAACCGCTCGGCTCAACGTGGCAGATCAAAACAGAGACTCCGCGCGCCAGAACGAAAACCCCGTTCAGCAGCTCGGAAGCTCCGTTCGCAGCGAACCGTCGCCACACGGCGCCCCGCGCTTGGAGTTCGAAATCACGGATACCGGCATCGGCATGTCGCAGGAGCAGCTCAGTCGGCTGTTTCGCCCGTTCACCCAGGCCGACGCCTCCACGACCCGACAATACGGCGGGACCGGGCTCGGGCTGGCCATCAGTCAGCAGCTTGCTCGGTTGCTGGGCGGCGACATCGAGGCCGAAAGCATCCCCAACCAAGGCAGCGCTTTCCGTGTGACGATCGCGGTCGGACCGCCGGAGAACGCACAAACCACCGAAGGCGCTGGCAACGCGACGGGCGACGCCGAGGCACACGCCAACGACGTCGCAGTCAAGAAGGCGCCGCCGGACGCGCAGCCTAACCCGCAACCCCTACGAGATTGCCACGTCCTGTTGGCCGAGGACGGCCCGGACAACCGGCTCCTGATCATGCGCATCCTGCAGAAGGCCGGCGCAACCGTCACCGCCGTGGAGACCGGGCAGGTCGCAGTCGAGGCGGCGATGGCAAATCGGCGCGACCGGGATGAACCTGATCCCGGGAAGCCGTTCGACTTGATCCTGATGGATGTTCAAATGCCTGTCTTGGACGGCCTCGCTGCCGCACGCCAGCTTCGCGCACGCGGCTATACGGGGCCGATCATCGCCCTGACCGCCCATGCGCTTCCGGGCGACCGGGCGCGATGCCTCGCGGCCGGCTGCGACGACTATGCGAGCAAACCCATCAACCGGCATCGGCTGCTCGAACTGGTCCGCCGCTATGCCACGCGCAAGGCGTCGTCGCGGGCGATGGAAGCCCGTGACGGCGATCACGTCAGCCCGGCTGAAGCAAGGAACCGTCGCATCCAATCTGCAGACTCAGCCCCCGGTGGCGCCGCACGAACCGAATCCACCTCGTGAGGCGGACAGCCCCAACGATCACGAACAGAACCCAACGCTGGCCAACGGTAGCTTTCCGCTCGACGACCGCCCGAACCTGGCATCAAACGTCTGTCAGGAAGCGCGAGATGGAGCCCACGAAGACACGCAGGCTCTTGAGCGCCCGATGACACAACATGTGAACGGCCGCCTCGGACTTGGACAGAGCCGTCGCGACGTCTCCAACGCTTCGCCCCTCGAGGAACCGCATCCGTACGACTGCGCGCTGCTCATCCGTAAGCCGAGCCATCGAAGAGACGATCGCCGCGGAGGCTTCTCGCCCAGCGACACATCGGCTCGGCGTCGCCCCGGGCGACGAGAAACGCTCCAGGAGCGACGGATACGTTGTACCGCCCGCCCGGCGCATCGGTTGGACAGCCTGCGCGCGATCGCCACCACGTTTGGCCGTCGCCCGCTCACGGCGCAGTCGAGCCAACTGACTGGCCGCAATCGCCTCCAACCAGCCATAAAACGCGGCCGGCCCCTCGAAACGGCAACCCCGAATCGTCTTGAATGCCGCGGCGTACGCTTCCTGCAACACGTCCTCGGGTTCAATAAGCCGCCTCATCTCCGGCGTCATTCGTTGAGACACAAATGTGCATAGCGCCCCGTGGAAGCCAACAACGAGCTGTTGGATGGCGTCTCCGTCTCCATCGATCGCCTTGCAGAGCCTCGTCGCCTGCACCGAATCGTCCACGGACGCTGCCTCACATCCCGTGCTTCGTCCCCCAGAACCACAAACGGCTGCGTGGCAGCCAGCGTCAATCTGCGGACGCATCCTGGCTGGGGGCCGACCCGAATGACTGGAGAGCCAGATAGCTCGGGCCGAACCGCTTGATGTTGTCGAGCTGCTTGTCGAACTCGTCGTAGTGCGATTCCTCGTCGTTGACCAGCGACTCGAAAAGCTGCTTGGACGCGGCGTCGGCGTTCTGGCTGCACGTGAGAGCGAATTCGTTGTACATCAAGACCGCGCTATGCTCCATCTCCGCCGCCTTGGCCAGGATCGCGTCCGGCTCCGTGATCCTCTCGACCCCGCCGGCCGGGACCATCTCGACGTCCCCCTTGAGGAAGAGGATCCGCTCCGCCAGTCGCTCGATGTGGCCCATCTCCATGATGGCGATCCGCCTCAAGAGAGCGGCGAGCGGGCCGAAACCTTGATCGTCGAGGTGAAAATGCCAGTACATGTATTGATGAACAGCCTGCAGCTCGTCCGCGACGGCTCGGTTCAACAAGTCGATGCTCTTCTGGGGATCCATGGTTTGCTCCTCGGTGTGCGTCGTGTCAACGCCTCGTTCTCCGCAACAGGCCCGGACAAAGGGCAAGCCCACCTCCGCGACCGTCCCGCGCACGCGCCAAATTCAATTGTCCCTATGCGGCTTCCGGACGCAACAAGCCGGCCCGCAGTCAATATCGTTGATCCGCCATACTGAGCAATCTTACCCCAACCGCCCGTGCAATAGTTGGGTAAGCGGACCCCAATCCGCTCCGCGCTGCAACCCTGCGGCGACGCCCCAACAAATGGGGCCTTCGCACAACGTCCGATCTTGCCACCGTTTGCGCTCGCATGTCGACGGCCGGTAAACGCCGTCCCGGGCCGCCGGCACGACACCTGCGTCATTCGGAACATCGAAAGGCCGCGCGAGGCAGACGACGCCCTCGCGGCGACGAACACGCAGCAGTTCGCTGGGGCAAGCCTTCCGAGGACGCACGGCCTTGGGAGAGGAATGCCGCAGACGCCCCGGCGGGCTTCCCCAGCGGGTTGCTGCTGTGAGTGGCAAAGGGGCCGCACCTCGGGGAGATGGTGCGGCCCCGCTCTTATGGCACGGCGCTGCACGTGCGCCGAAGGTCCTTTCTGGACAGCGCATCCGTGACGGCCTGACAAAACGGGGACTGGCTCCCAGCGATCGCGTCAGTCGCTACGGGAAGCGAGGGGGCGAGGGGATCCCTCGCGGCCTTGTCAGACACCCCTTGAAGGGATCGTGAATGATTCTCCCTCAGCGCCCGTCGTTTCCGGACGATTCCTCGGCGGCAGCAAACCGGCTCAGGCGTCTTTCCGAAGGCCGTCCGTCTGCGCCTTGATCGGCAAAGCCTCGCGACGCAGCCCCCGCCCCGCACTGTTATCGGCGAACGCCCGCACCACAACGGCCCGTCACAACGGTGAACGATCCGCGCGCCAACTTCAATCTGCAACACGAGGCCGCTGCGTCCGATGAATTCCGGGGAATTCGCAAGGCGAAGCTGCGACCACGTCGCCGAACGACTGCGTCGGCAGAGCCAACGGGAACGCGGACCCAGGGGCAAAGAGGCGTCTGGCATGGACATCGGAACGATCATCGGTTTGCTGGCGGCGGTCAGCATGTTGACCTGGTCGCTGGTCAGCAGTTCGGGCGGCGCCGTCGCCGACGCGTTCATCGATCCGCCCTCCGTGATCCTCGTCGTCGGCGGATCGACGTTCGTCTCGCTACTGAGTTGCCGCCTCGACCGTTTCCTCGCGTTGGCCAAGATTCTCAAGAACGCGTTTTTCAATCGTCCGACCAAGCCCACGGAACTCATCGCCCAGCTTGTCAGCCTGGCCGACGTCGCCCGCCGCGAGGGCATTCTGTCGCTGCAGAACACCATCGGCGAAATGAAGGACCCGTTCTTGGCCAACGGCCTTCAGATGGTCGTGGACGGCACCGACGCGGACACGATCAAGCAGGTCCTCGAGCTCGAAGTAGACGCCCTGGAACAGCGCCACAGCGAAGGCAAGGGCGTGTTGGACATGCTGGGCAAATACGCCCCGGCGTTCGGCATGATCGGTACCCTGATCGGTCTGGTCATCATGCTCAAGAACATGGATGACCCGGACAAGATCGGCCCGGGCATGGCGGTCGCGATTCTCACGACGATGTACGGCGCGATCATCGCCAACGTCTTCTGCCTGCCGCTCGCCGACAAACTGAATGCAAAGCACTGCGAGGAGATGCTCATCCTCGACATCGCCCGAGCCGGCATCCTGGGCCTGCAGGCCGGCGACAACCCGCGAATCCTGGAGATGAAGCTGGCGGTCTTCCTCTCTCCGAAACAGCGGAACGCCCTGGCAAAGGCGGAGAAGGCGTAAAACGGCTGCATGCGGGATTGCCCGGCTGCGGGCTGTTCTTGGCGTGAGATAGCGAGTTCTGGAGACTCCCGTGGGACGACCGAAGAAGGTAGAAGAAGGGGCGCCCCTCTGGGTCCTGACCTACGGCGACATGATGTCGCTGCTTCTGTGCTTCTTCATCATGCTGGCCGCGCTGGCCAACTTCGACGATCAGAAGAAGCTGTTCATGGCGGCCTTGGAGTCGATTCGGCGTGCCTTCGGAAGTCCGGGCCAGGAAGGCTGGCTGTCGGATGCAACGGTTGATTTCAAGAGCTTTCTTGTCAAGTTTCAGACGATGTACATCCCGGTGGACAGCAAGAACCTGGGGCATTCGGAAGAACCCGGCGCCGATGGCAAGTTCTATCGGGTCAAGAAGGTGCGCGACGGGGTCGAGATGATAATCGGCGGGCCTATCGCCTTCGGGCGTTTCAGCGCGGAGATCGAGCCGACAGCGGACCGGGTTCTCGTGAAGTTGGCGGAGGAGCTGCGCGGCAAGAGCAACAAGATCGAAGTCCGCGGCCACGCGACGGGCGAACCCTTGCCGATGGGCTCGAAATACAAGGACCCGTTGGACTTGGGATACGCCCGAGCCAGGGCCGTGCGCGACCGGCTTGTCGAGTTGGGCATCGACCCGCGCACAGTCCGGGTCAGCAGCGCCGGCCCCTACGAGCCTCTGCAGCTTCAGAACTACGACGAGGGCCGTCGAGCCGCGAACCGCCGCGTTGAGATCGTCCTCACGCAAGCCCTGACCACCGACTACACCGCCGACCTCCAATCGCCGGAGGAGATGGCTCGGCAAAGCCTCGAAGCCGACCCGTCTGCCGCTCCTTAAACCACCGTACCCCGTGTCATGCGAGCTGGCATGCATCCGAGCAGAGCCGTCCCGGCAAGTCGGGAAGGCTCTGATTGCAGGTGTGCGATGGCCCTGCTGCGGAAGACCGGCGTCCCGCACGGTGCCTGTCCCTTTTCGTCATGGGCGGCTAGCATACGGCGCCTATGAACAGCCAACCTCATCCGATCCATCTGCAAGACAACGGGCGTCCGCCCGCACGGTCCTTCCAGAGCGCCGGCAGGAGCTTCCGCCCGGGACCTTGTATCCCGCAGCGATGCAACCGGCTTCCACGCGCGTCCCTGCGGAGGCTTCTGCCCCCGCACGGGACCGCAGGGCAAACCTGCCTGGCGTTGCTGTGCGCCGCGGGGCTCGTCGCCGCCGTCGGATGCTCCGCGTTGGCGCCGCCACCGGCCGTTCCGTTCGCCAGCGAGGATTGGACGTATCACGGCTCGCAGGGCAGCAAGCTGACGTCGCAGCACTACGTCCTCTACACGACCTGCCAGTCGAAGCCGTTCGTCGACACCATGCCGGCCTTCTTGGAGACTTGCTGGCAGGCGTACACGGAATTGGTCCCGCTCGAGACGCCGCCGGACCGGCCCTTGGAGACGTACCTGTTCGGGAAGCGATGGCAATGGGAGCAGTTCACCGATGAGTTCGCCCCGCAACGAGCCGCGACGTACAAACGCATCCGAACCGGCGGCTACTCGGAACGCGGCATCACCGTCTCGCATTACGGAAACCGCCGCAGCACGCTTTCCGTGTTAGCGCACGAGGGCCTGCACCAATACCTCGAAGCCACGCGCGGGGCACGCATCCCCGCCTGGCTCAACGAAGGGCTCGCCACCCGATTCGAGGCGTTCGAACTGGACGCCGACAACCGGCCGATCTTCGACGCCCGACGGAATTACCTCCGCCTCAACGGGCTGCGGTCTGCGATGAACGCCGACGCCCGGGCGCCCCTGGAGGAAATTCTGTCAACGCACGCCGGCGTCGAGATTCGAAAGGAATCCTCACACGTCCGCGGCTACTACTCGCAAGTCTGGTCCTTGGTGTTGTATCTGCTGGAACCGCCTGCGACGAATCCTTACTACGACGGCTTTCAACTCCTGCTGCGCGAGTTAGGCACCGACGCCATGACGCGCAGGACGCGGGCCTTCCTCGCCGCCGACAGCGAAGGCAGAATGAGCGAGGGAGAGGCCGTCTTTCGAGCCTACATCACGAACGACCTCAAGACCTTCCAGACGGACTACGAGCAGTTCCTGCACCGACTGCTCTTCCAGGATGCCTGACATGAGCGCCTCCCGCAGTTCTCCCCGTCGGCGGCCGGCGCGATCCAGGGCAGCGCCTGCGTACGCGAACCCCCTGTCGAGCCGGTACGCGTCCCGCGAGATGTCCGCCCTCTTCTCTGCGGAACATCGAGCGCGGACTTGGCGGCGGATTTGGCTGGCTTTGGCGCAGGCCCAGCGGGCGCTCGGGCTCCCCATCACGGCCGCCCAACTTCGGGCATTGGAGGCCGTCGTCGACGACGTCGACCTGCCGGCGGCCGCGACGTACGAACGCCGCTTCCGCCACGACGTGATGGCGCACCTCCACGCCTTCGCCGACCAGGCGCCGGCCGCCCGACCGATCCTGCACCTGGGCGCCACGAGCATGGACATCGTGGACAATGCCGACCTCCTCATCATGCGAGACGCCCTGCGGCTCGTTCAGAATTGGCTCGTCGCGGCCGTGGCGGCGCTCGCCGGCTTGGCGAAGAAGTACCGACGCCTGCCCTGCCTGGGCTTCACGCATTACCAACCCGCGCAGCCGACGACGTTTGGCAAACGGGCCGCGCTATGGTGCTGGGATTTCGTGCGCGATCTGGAGCAGATCGACGCCCTGCTCGCCGGCCTTCGCTTCCGTGGGATTCGTGGGGCGACCGGCACGCAGGCGAGCTTCCTACGGCTCTTCGACGGAGACGCCCGCAAGGTCCTCAAGCTGGAGCGGCTCGTCGCCGACCAGCTGGGCTTTGCACAATGCGAGCCGGTGACCGGCCAGACCTACTCCCGCAAGGTCGATGCGCAGGTGCTGACGGCCCTGGCGGGCGCCGCGGCGAGCATCCACAAATTCGCCAACGACGTCCGCCTGATGGCCAACCTGCGCGAAGCCGAGGAGCCGTTCGGCCCGGATCAGGTGGGCAGTTCGGCGATGGCCTACAAGCGCAACCCGATGCTGTGCGAGCGTGCCACGGGTCTGGCACGATTCGTCATCGGTCTGGCGCAGCCGGCCCTTCAGACCGCCGCCGAGCAATGGCTCGAACGAACGCTGGACGACTCGTCCTGCAAACGCCTGATCGTGCCAGAGGCCTTCCTCGCGACGGACGGCGCTTTGCAGGTCGTCGCGTACGTGGCCGGCGGGCTCGTCGCGCATCCGCGCGTCATGCGAAGCCGTCTGATGAACGAGCTGCCGTTCATCGCCACCGAGGACATCCTGATGGAGGCGGTCAAGGCCGGCGCGGACCGTCAGGACTTGCACGAACGCCTCCGCCGGCACGCCCGGGCCGCCGCCGAGGAGATCAATTTGCGGGGACGCCCGAACGACCTCGTCGAGCGGCTCTGTCAGGACGCCGCCTTCGCACGCGTTGACTGCCGCAAGCTGTTGAAGCCCGAACGATACGTCGGCATGGCGGCCGAACAGGTGACGGCGTTTCTGCGCACCGTGATCGCGCCCGTCACGCGCCGCCACCGTCGCACCCCCAAACGCAAACCGGAGATCGCCCGATGACGCGAAAGGAGCTGGCGGAGCGCATCCGTGCCGCCGCCTACTTGGAGGGAGAGTTCACGCTGCGGTCAGGACGCAAATCATCCTTTTACATCGATAAGTATCTTTTCGAGACCCAACCCGACATCCTGTCCGAATTGGGCCGCCTGCTGGCGACGAAGGCGACGCCGCAGACAACGCGCATCGCCGGGGCGGAACTCGGCGGCATCGCCTTGGCGGCAGCCGCGGCCCTGGCGGCGAACCTGCCCTTCGTCATCATCCGAAACGCCAAGAAGGGCTACGGCACCGACAAGATGCACGAGGGGCGGCTGTCCGCCGGCGACCGCGTGCTCCTCGTGGAGGACATCGCGACGACGGGCGGACAAATCGTGGACGCGGCCCGCGTCATCCACGGCGTCGGCGCCGAAGTCGAACGGATCGTGGCCGTCGTCGATCGCGGCCAAGGCGCAGCCCAGAACATCGCCGCCGCCGGCTTCGCCTTCGAGTCGCTGCTGGACGCCGCTGACCTGCGGCTGCCGACGGAATAGAGCGCTCTTCGCCCCCTCGAAGCGTCGGCCCCCCGTGGTCGACGGCGACTGCCCATGGCGGCCCGCACGGTCATGCCTCGGCCGGCCCGGCGCGCCGGAGACGCTGCATGCAATCGTCAATCGGCATGATGGGCGAAGACAGGTGGGTTTCGCAGCAAGCAGGGTCGCGCATGACAGCGTTGACGGTCATCCCGCTGCGTCAGCAGCGGCCGACTCCTGCGGGCTGATCAGGTGCATGTTGAGCAGGGCGCGTCGGGCGGCCTTCTGCTCGGCTTCCTTCTTGCTGGGGCCCCAGGCGCTCGGGAAGCGCTGGCCGGCGATGCAGACGGCGACCTCGAAGCACTTGCTGTGGTCCGGCCCCTTCTCGTCGAGCAGTTCGTAGACCGGCGTGACGCCCAACTCCTTCTGAACGTGCTGCTGTAACTGCGACTTGTAGTTCTCCTGGTGCTCGCTGGCGACGGCGTGCTCGATCTCCGGTATCGCGTGCTTGAGGATGAACTCGCGCGCTCGCTCCGTGCCGCCGTCCAACGCGATGGCCGCGATCACCGCTTCCAGCGCCGCCGCCGTCAGCGACATCGGGAGCTTCGCTTTCGGGGAGATGCCGTTGCCCAGAACGAGGTACTGCCCCAGGCCCAGGCGCTCGGCGATGTCGGCGCACGTCTTCCCTGAAACAACGGCGGATTTGATCTTGGTCAGCTCACCTTCGAGGTACTCGGGGTAGTTCTCGAACAGATAGCGGCAGACGACCATGCCGAGGATGGAGTCGCCGAAGAACTCGAGACGCTCGTTGCTCTGCAACCGGTTCATGGCCGCCGAGGCGTGCGTCATCGCCGTGGACAACAGCGACAAATCCGTAAACGTGTAACCCAACGCCTCTTGGCAGCGGGTAAGCGAATCTTCGTCCATGAGATATGACCTGACCTTGTTCGTCGGTCAGGCAGATGACGAAACCCGCTCAAGCCGGCCGTTCAAGCGGGCTTCGGCATCAGCCCAACAAGCAACCGCGGCCGCCTTGCAACCGCGTCTTCTGGCGATGCCCTAGCTCGTCAGTATACTATCGGTCAACGCGACGGTCAAGAGAAGCAATATCCGAGAAGCGTCGCCCACGGGCCATCGCACGACCGCCGCATCCGCCCGCCGAGGCGCGACGCGACAAGGCTGCGACGGCACGTCCTTGATTTCGCGCTACGATGTCGACCGTGAGCAAGCGAACCGTCCGACGCGCACACGGAAACGGCAAGGTCCTCGCACGCAGCTTGGTTCGGAGTCTACGATGGCACA
>CAZERK010000094.1:0-10097 GCA_964514515.1 uncultured Planctomycetaceae bacterium | reverse complement strand
CGTCAGCAGCGCGTTGAGGCTCCGAACGCCAACCGACATCGGCGCGTCAATCCGACGACGACGCACGGCCTCCGGCGCGCTTCGCAGTAACGGGTAGTGCGCGTCGGTCGCGACCGGTTCCTCCCGATCGCACGGTCGGCCCATGCCGTCCAGCACCCGGCCCAATAAGCCAGGCCCCACGGCCACCTTTTGCGCGCTCGTCGCCAGTCGGACGGCCTGCCCGCGCGTCACGCCCTCCGCCTCGAACAACGGCATCACGAGCGTCGCGTTCTGCCGAAAGCCGATCACCTCGGCCGGCAAGGACCGGCCGGCCCCGATGACGATCTCGCACATCGACCCGATCGGCGCCGGCAGCCCCGCAACCTGCACCGTCATCCCGGCCGCCGACAGAACGCGTCCGGTGACGCCCAACGTCGGCGTCGTCTCAGCCGTCTCGATCTGTTCAGCCAGCACGCTCATGCTTCGACCGACAACTCCCGCAACCGCGCCCGCCAATCGGCGACCAGCTCGTCCGCGATCCGCGCGACCCGGCCCGCCGCCGTCGCGTCCACGACGCAGTCCTCCGCCTGAACAACGCAACCGCCGCGACCGACGCCCGCGTCCTCAACCACGCGAACGTCGCCCGCGACGCTCATCGCCCGCGCCAAATCCCCCGCGAACTGCTGCACCGCCGCATGATCCTCCGGATGAACGCGAACCACCGCGCCGGACGCGCCGCGCAATAGCGCCAGCGCCTCCGCGCAAGCCGCCGCGGCCGCATCGTTCGCCGGATCCCCAAGTTCGGCCAGGCGTGAGATCACGCGCCGCGCAATCGCCACGGCCAGCACGACGGCATCCCGCCGGGCCGACACGAAGAACTGCTCGCGCCGTGCCGCAAACTGCGTCATCATCTCCGCCAACGCGCTCGTCAACGACGCCTGGTCCTGGGCATACCGTTCGGTCGCCTCCGCCAGGGCCTGCGCGCGGCCGGCCTCGTCGCCTTCCGCCAGACCGACCTCGTAACCCTCGCGCCGCGCCGCCGCCAAAGCCTCGCGTTGTTCCAGTTCCGCCCGCTCTCGAGCCTGCGCGATGATCTGGTCCGCCTCCACGCGGGCCGCATCAACGACGTCCGATGCCTGTCGAGCGATGTCGCGCAGATCGATGCTGTACATCCCGCGCGACAGGGATCGTGCCTCCGCGGCCTTGATGACGCAGCCTCTCATATGATCAGTTCCTTCTCCCCGCCGCGCCCGCTGATGATGATCTCGCCGGCATCCTCCAGCCGCCGCACGATATCCACGATCTTCTGCTGGGCCACCTCCACGTCGCTCAACCGCACCGGCCCCATGTACTCCATCTCTTCCTTGATGAGCGCCACGGCTCGGTCGGACATGTTCGAGAATATCTTGGCCTTGAGTTCGTCCGTCGCCGTCCGCAGCGCCAGCACCAGATCGTTCGTCTCGACCTCCTTCAAAACGGCCTGGATGCCTCGGTCGTTGACCAGCAGGATGTCCTCAAACACGAACATCAACCGCCGAATCTGCTCGACCAAATCCGGATCATCTTCGCCCAGAGCTTCGAGGATGCCCTTCTCCGTCGTCCGATCCACGAGATTCAACATCTCCGCCACGGCCTCGACGCCGCCGACCCGCTGCAACCCGTCGGCCATCAAGCCGCTCAAGCGGTGCTCGAGTCCGCGCTCCACCTCCTTGATAACCTCGGGGCTGGTCTGGTCCATGTGCGACACGCGCCGCACGACCTCGACCCGCTTCTCGTCCGGAAGGCCCACGAGGATTTCGCTCGACTGGTTCGGCGACAGGTGCGACAGAATCAGGGCGATCGTCTGCGGGTGCTCGTCCTGGATGAACGTCAGGAGGTTCTCCGTCTCCGCCTTCTCCAAGAACTGGAACGGCTTGGAGTAATACTGCCGCTCGATCAGCTTCATGATGCGCTCGGCGTGCTCCGCCGACAGCGTCTGGCTCAACAGCGTCTTGGCGTACCCGAGCCCGCCCACTTCCATGTAACTGCGGGCCAGCGCCAATCCGTGAAACTCCTGGATGACGCTCTCCCGGAGCTCCGGCGTCACGCTGGACAGATGGGCAATCTCCCGCGTCACCGCCTCAACCTTGCTCTCGTCCAGATGCTTCAGGATGGCGGCCGCGCTCTCCCGATCCAGACAGACCAGAAGGATCGCCGCCTTCCGTACGCCCGGCACCGTCTCGGGTTGATTCGTGGTCTTCTTCTGGACGCTCTTGGCCGCCACCGCTTCGCGCTCCTACTCCGCCGACTCCACCCATTTGTCGATGATCGATGCCGGAACGGACGGATCCTCCTGCACGATCTGGCTGATCTGCTTGATGATCTGCTGCGTCCGCACCATGCTCTCGTCGACTTCGTGTCCCACCAAAATCCCGTCCACGCCTTGGGCTTCGCCCACGGTCGCCGGTCCGCCGCCCAGCGGCTCCAGCGGGACTTCCTCACCATATGCCATCGGCGCGGCACCCATCGGCGCCATGGGGCCCCCGCGGAACCGGCCGCGCGGCCGAACGCCGGCGGCCGCCGCCGCCATCGCAGCCGGACTCGACACCGCCACTGCCGCCTGGGCCCGCTGGGCAACACGGAACATCATGAACAGGCCGAACAGCGCCAACAGCGCCAGGCCCGCCTGCGGTCCGTAGTCCTTGGCCATCGCGACGAACGTCGACTCGCCCGCCAACGCTGCCGCGGGCGGGCTTTCCGGCGGCACGTCGTAGTACCAGCTCACCACGACTTGGTCGTCTTCCGTCGCATTGATGAGCGGCTTGACGATCTCCGCGATCTTCGGCAGCTCGACTGCCGCAACCTTCACGACATCCGCGTCCTGGACGTCGGTCGCCCCCTGCGACTCGATGACTCGGATGAGGTAGCTCCGCGGCACGTTCACCGAAGCCGTCAACCGCTCGACAAAGCCCTTCGGCCGAATCGTCGTCTTGTCCGTTTGGTCGCGCAAACCGTTGAATGACGTCTCCGACTTCTCCCGCGTGCTGCTGGAGCCTTGGCCGGCCTCCGCCAGGGCTCGTCCCATGTTGGCCCGCACGCCCGGCTCCTCCGCAACCGACGGCCCCGTCATCTCCTCGGCCTCCGTCACCTCCTTGTCGATCACCTCCTTGCCGTAGATCCGCTCCTGCGTCTGTTCGTCGGCCGAGCGCAGCACCGCGTACACGTTCACGAGCACGCCTGAGATGTACTGCAACTGGTCGTAAACCTTCCGCGTGTGGTACTGCTCCTGCTGCCGCTGCAAATCCAGGTACTCCGCCGGCATCGCCTCGTCCAAGTCCGGCGGGCGGTAGAACCGCGTGCCGTCGGTGAGCTTCACGTTCTCCGGCGACAGGCCCCGCACCGCGCCCGCCACGAAATTCGCGATGGCCGAGACGCGCTGTTTGTCCAGCACCTCGCCCTCTAGCAGCGCGACGTGAACGCTCGCCCGCGAGGCCGTCCGCTTGGCGCCGAACCCCCGATTCTTCGGCATCTCCACGAACACGTGGGCGTCCTTGATCCCGCGGAACTTGCGGAGCACCTGCGAAAGCTCCGTCTCCAGCCCGCGGGACTGCTTCCATTGCGCCTTCTGATCGCTCTCGAAAACGTTGTCATCGCTGGCCAGCGCCGCGTAGCCCAGGCTGGTGTCGCGCGGCAGCGCGCCCCGCTGGGCCAGCAGGGCCGTCAGTTGTCGACGCGCGTCGTCGCCCCCTTGGACTAGAATCCGGTCACCCTCAACCTTCGACTTCACGCCGGTCGCCACCAGTTCGGCCTGCACCTGTTGGATTTGTTCCTGCGTAAAGGATTGATCCAGCAGCGGCGCCCATTCTCCTTGGCCGCCCCATCGCAACATCCACCACGTCGCGGCCACCAAGATCACGAGCAGCAGACCGATCGCCGCCCGCTGCGACAGCGACATGCTCCGCATCTGCTCGCGAATGAACTTGGCTTGGGCGTTTAAGAATTCCATCGCAGTCCGTTACGAGTCCCACGGTCCATCACTTACAGAATCAGCCGCACGAGCGAACGACCGCCGAGCCGACCGATCGGCCCGCGGCCGGCCGCCCCATCGCCTACACGCGCATCTGCTGAATCTCGTGATACGCATCCAGCAGCTTGTTGCGAATCTCCATCAACAAATCAAAGGCAATGCCCGCCTTCCGCGTGGCGCTGAAAACCTCCGCCACGTTGTCCGTCTCGCCGGTCAGCAGCTTCTGCACGCCGGCGTCTGCCTCGCTCTGCAACTGGTTGACCTTCTCCAGGCTTTCCACCAGATACTGCTTGAAGTCCTTCGCCGGCGTCGCGCCGGGCTTCGTCGTCGGAGACGACTGGGGCGACGGCTGAATCGGCCGCAAGGACGCCAAGCCGCCAGTGGCAATCGTCGGATCAGCCATGTTGACCGCTCTCCATCCAGCGCCCATCCGGCGCCGTCTCGCGCTCCCCGGAGCTGCAACTCAAACTCAAACCCGCACGAGAAAGCCTCTCAGCCGTGCGACCGTCCCGCACGTGCCTCATGCCAAAATCCGCATCGTGCTCTTCAAGATCGCCTTCGTCGCCTCGGCTGCCGTCAGGTTCGCCTCGTAGGCCCTGACCGCCACCATCGCGTTGACCATCTCCGTGGCCATGTCCACGTTGGGATAGGCCACGTAGCCGTCGGCGTTCGCGTCCGGGTGCCCGGGGTCCTTGACCAGCCGCGGCTGACTCTGCGTGTCTTCGATGACGCGCTGCACGTGCACGCCAGGCCCGCCCTGCCCATCGCCGGCCGCCAACAAGGCGACGCGCCGCAGGTACGGCCCGGGCTTGCCGTCCGATCGCCGGGTCACGTAGGCATTCGCCATGTTGCCCGCGATCGTGTCCAGAAACGTCCGCTGGGCCACGAGCCCCGACGTACTGATATCAAGCGCCCCGAACATCTCCGCCTACCTCAGCCCGGCGTCGCCATCCCTCTACACATCCCGGGGCATCACGCACGCCCACGGATCGCCCTGGCAAGCACGTCCAGCTTCGTCCGCAACAACTCCGTGGCGACCTGGTTCATCAACGTGTTCTCCGCCAACATGGCCATCTGCCGCTCGATTCGGGCGTTCGTGCCATCCTGAAACAGCAGGTTCTCCACGGGCTCCTCACTCGGCGTCACCTCCAACAGGCCCGCCTCATCCGTGCGAAACTCCTGCGTCGGCTCGATCTGCAACTCGCCCCCTTGCTCGGCCCGCTTCTCCGCCGCATGCCGCAGGGCCCTCTGAAACGCCGAGACGTCCAACTGCTTCGCGCGATAGCCAGGCGTCACGATGTTGGCAATGTTCGCGGTGAGGACGCGGTTCCGAGACTCTGTAAACGCGAGCGTCTTCTCGAGCAGCGGGACGCTCCCGGCGTTCGTGATCTCCGTGAACAACATGACCGCACCTCGACGCAGACGAATGCGCGGACCAGCCTCGCCCATTCACCGAGGGCAAGGACGATGCCAGCGCGCGCCCGCCCGCTAAGACGCCCCAAACCGCCAGATTATCTGCACCCGCCGATCACCGTCGGCGATTCCTGCCATCCCGCGCAGTTCCTGCGCCCTCAACGCCGCAAGCCCACACACAGCTACGCCCGCATCTGAGAGCCCCCGGCCTTGGCCGGGGGGCACCTTCATCAACCGACCGTCACCCTCGCGTGCAACCGCCTACCGCCTACACCGCTTGCCGCTGGCCCGCCTGCGCCGCGGCCGCTGCTGCTACTGCCGCTTCTTCTCGCCAATGCTTCAACTTCATGCCCAACGTTCTCAGGCCGATCCCCAACGCGTTGGCCGTCTTCTCGCGATGCCCGTTGAACTGCACGAGCGTCTTCTCGATGAGCGCCCGTTCCATGTCCTCCATCAAATGCCCCGGCCGCAGGGGACGATTGATGCCCTCCAACCGCGTCTCCGCGGTCGCCAGCCAAGGCTCGATCAAGGGGGCGTCGATCTCCTCCTCCGCGCTCAGCACGACGGCCCGCTCGCAGATGTTCTGCAACTCGCGGATGTTGCCCGGCCAATGGTAGTTCTCCATCGCGCGCAGCGCCCGCGGCGTCACGCGCTGTGCCCGAGCCCCCTCCCGTTTGGCGATCTGACCGAAAAAGTAGTCCGCCAACTCCGAAAGGTCCTCCCGCCGTTCTCGCAGCGGCGGCAACACGAGCGGCAGCACGCTGACGCGGAAGAACAAGTCCTCACGAAATCGCCGCCGCGCCACCCAATCCGACAAATCCCGGTTCGTCGTCGCGATGACGCGCACGTCCGTCTTCTGCGTGATGCTGCTGCCGACGCGTTCGTACTCCCGTTCCTGCAAGACGCGCAGCAACTTCGCCTGAATCGACAACGGCACCTCGCTGATCTCATCGAGCAGCAGCGTGCCGCCCTCGGCCAACTCAAACCGCCCCTTGCGCAGCCGGTCCGCGCCGGTAAACGCCCCCCGCTCGTGTCCAAACAACTCGCTCTCCAGCAGCGTCGACGACAACGCCGCGCAGTTCACGCACATCATCGGTCCCGATCCGCGCGGCGACGCCGCGTGAATCGCACGCGCCACCAGCTCCTTGCCGGTGCCGCTTTCGCCCTGAATCAGCACCGTCGCCTGGCTTCGGGCCACGCGGTCGATCTGCGCCCGCACGTGCCGCATCGCCCGGCTGGAGCCGATCAACTCCACGTCGCCCTGCAAGTCGCGCAGCGACGCCCGCAACGCCTCGTTCTCCCCGCGCAGCTTCGACATCGCCGCCGCCCGCTGCACGACCAGCGCGATGGCGTCGGCCTCGAAGGGCTTCTGGATGTAGTCGAAGGCCCCCAGCTTCATCGCCTCGACGGCCGTCGGAACGCTGGCGTAGGCGGTCATCAACACGAAAGGCGTCTCGATGCCGCGCGTCCGCAGCAACCGAAGCAACTCGATGCCGTCCACGCCGGGCATCTTCAAGTCGCTGACGATCACATCGAAGCGCGACGGAAGGATGTCCTGTACGGCCCGCTGGGGATCGGCGTACGCCGCCGCCTCATGCCCCTGCGCCCGGAGGATTTCCGTCAACGAATCACGCATCACGTCCTTGTCATCGATGATACAAACCCGCGCCATACGTATTCGCTCCCTTGATTGCAACCTCGATCGCGACACCGGACCCAAGCCGCGCCGCCGGATCGTCGGGGCGGCTCCCGGCCCCCGGCCTCGCGCTAACTGACTAGCCGTACTCCGTCAGGCCTCGCGAGCCTCGCGCTGATGTAGTTCGTCATGCTGTCTGCCTCTTGTGGTGTGGCGCCGGCTAACAGCCGGTGCGGCGCACAGGCGATCAGCCTGCGCCACGCCGCAATGCACTAATTTTGACTGACCGCACTAACTCGCCGTCAATTCTCCGTCGGGCGTCGCCGGCAACCGCACGACGAACCGCGCCCCGCCGTCCGCGCGATTCTCCGCGCGGATCGACCCGCCGTGCGCCTCGACGATCTTGTGAACAATGGCCAACCCGAGACCCGTGCCCGTCGCCTTCGTCGTGAAGAACGGGTTGAAGATCCGCTCCAGGTGCTCCGGCTGCATGCCCGGGCCGTCATCCGAAACCTCGATCTCCGCGGCGCCGTCGTCCGCCTCGCGACGAGCCGAAACCCAGACGCGCCCGCCGCCGTCGACGGCCTGGATCGCGTTCATCACTAAGTTCGACAGCACCCGCTGGAGCCGCACCGGATCGCACCGCACGGCCAACGCCATCGCCGCGGGATCGACCACGACCTGAACGGCGCGCTGGACGGCCCACGGTCGAACGTCCTCCATGACCGGGGCGATCACGTCCTCGAACGGGCGGACGCTCAACTCCAACCGCGGCTCCTGAGCGAAGTCGAGGATTTCGCCCACGAGCCGGTCCAACTCACGAACGCCCTGCGAAATCTTGCGAGCCGCCGACTGAGCGGCAGGCTTCTTCCCGAGCTGCCCCTCCAGCATCGACGCATACAGCGCAATCCCGCCCAACGGGTTGCGGATCTCGTGCGCCAGCCCGGCCGCCATCTCTCCCAAGGCCGCCAGGCGCTCGCTCCGCCGCAGTTCCACGTTCTTCTGCCGTAGCTCCTCCCGCAAACGAGCGACCTCGTCGCCAAGTCGCTCGTGCGCCCCCTTGAGCCGCTCCGTGACGTCGCTGTAGGCGGCAATGATGGCTCCGAGCTCGCGCTCTCGGTCCGTCAACTCGACCGGTTGCTCGACCGCCCGCATGCAAACCGTTCCTGCCATCCCGATCGATGCCTTTCACGCCGCTAGGGCTGGCCAACAAGACCGGGGCCGCCTCCCGGCGATCGTGGCGATGTTGGCCTCGCGCTCCCCTTCGGGCCGCGGCTAAACAGGGACTGCGCGCCGTCCGCTTCAAGCCTCCGCGTTCGTGAGGCCCGTCCCGCCGGCCGCCGCCGCATACGCCGCCCGCGCTCGGCTGCCGTTGCCGACCGCCATGAGCCGCCCGCCGACTTCCTGTCGCTTGGCTGACAACGCCGCCGAGTCCCGACTGTCGCATTGCAGGATCGTGCCGAAGCTGGCGTTCGCCTCTTCGAGCAGACCCGCGATCCGCCGGCGAAGCCCTTCGTCAAGCCCGCGGTACACGGCCGACCAGTTCTTGCGATACGCCGCCAACTGTTCGTTCACGCCGAGCAGCCCGTCGACCAGCCGCTGGCGATCCGCCAACAGCCCCAACAGCGGCCGCACGTCGTCCGCCTGGATCAGCGCCTGTTGACGGTCCGCTAGTCGGCGCAACTGCCGAAAGAGCGCTCGCTGCTCCTCCAAGAGTTCGATCAGTCGTCCTGTGTCGTCCTTCGCCTGCGCGTGTTCCATCACCCAGAGCCTCAATACAAGCCCGCGGCATCCATCCGATCCAACATGGCCTGCCAGTATTCCTTCGATGACATCCCGCGCTCCGCGTCGAACGCCGACGCCGGGATCTTGCCCAACAGCCATCGCACGCGCGCCAGCGCCGTCCGCGCCTCTTGCGCATTTCCCATCCGCAGATGACAATGCACGACCTGCATCGTCGCGGCGACAGAGGCCGGCAAGTTGTCGTAGCGCCAGGCCGCCTCTCGGTAGGCCTCCAACGCCTGTGCCAACTGGTCCAAGTCAAACAGGCAGTCAGCGCGAAACAGGTAGCTGGCTCGGAGGTGGGACTGCTCCAGCGCCGACAGCTCCGCCGCGTCGTACGACGCCAGCAGCGCGATCACCCGCTCGTACGACGACAGGGCCTGCCCCAGCCGCCGATCCGCTTCCCGGCGCATCTCCTCCCGAACCGAGTCGCTCGTGAGCGCATCCGCCTCCTGTCTCAACCGCAGTCCGCTCTGGCGATAGGCGTCGGCCAGCATGTACTGAAGCCGCGGCATCTGCGGATCGTCTGGATACAGGGCGATGGCGTCCTCCAATCGCACAATCGCCTTCTCCAGATGATCGGAAGCGGCCTCCGCGCCCGTCCGCACGTAGTACTCGGCCAGCAGCATGAGCGCTGCGCGATACTCGCGAGCGCGCGGCGTGAAGAGCATGTCGGGCCCCTGATCGTCGATGATGCTGACCAGCAGCGCCTCCCCGCGGCGGGCCCGCTCCCCGCCGAGGCCAAGCAGGCAGTCCGCCAACGGCACCATTGAACGCAAGGCGTCCGGCAGGCGCGGATACTCGCTGATGACGCGCTGGTACATGACGGCCGCATCGGTGTATCGGTGCTCGGATTGATATGCGCTGCCCAGGCGATACAGGGCCGCCGCCCGCCGGGGATGGCGGGGATAGTCGGAGATAAAACGCTCCAACGTCTCGATCAGTCGATCCGCATCGCCGGCCGCCTCGAAGTTATCCGCCGCCAACTCCATGGATCGCGCCGCTGCGTCGCCATCCAGAATTTGAAGATCTGCCAAAGACAGGTACAACTCGGCCGCCTGCGTGAACAGTCGGTCTGCCTTGTCGCTCGGGGCGCCCTTCGCTCGAAGCACTTCCACCGCCCGCCGGGCCAGCCCGCTCGTCGCCTCCGCGATCCGCGACTGATACTGAGCCTGAAGCGCCGTATCCACCGAATCGGCCAGACGCAACGCCAGGCGCATGTACTTGATGCCCAGCTCCAGCCGGGCTTCCCCGAGCAGGCTTTGCCCGATCGCCGAGAGC
>CAZERK010000093.1:6479-10119 GCA_964514515.1 uncultured Planctomycetaceae bacterium | reverse complement strand
CGTCGTCGGCATCGGCATCATGAACATCATGCTCGTCTCGGTGACGGAGCGAACGCGGGAGATTGGGCTGCGCAAGAGCGTCGGCGGCCGGCGGCGCGACATCATGTTTCAGTTTCTGACCGAGGCGATCGTCCTGGCGTTCGTCGGCGGCGCGATCGGCCTGTCCCTGGGCTACGCGCTCTGCTACGTTGCAAGCCTGCACCCCTCGATGGTCAAGGTGACGGTCCCCTATTGGGCCGTGATGCTGGCCCTGGGATTCTCCGCCAGCGTCGGCATCGTGTTCGGGCTCATCCCCGCGTTCAAGGCCGCCATCCTGCATCCCATCGACGCCTTGAGGCACGAATAGGCAGACCTGCCGACAGCGAGCCAGGGCGATTGCCTGAACCCAGCTCGGCCTGCGTCGGGCTCGGGACGACGGATCGTCAATCAAGCAGAAAACCGTGATTGCCACGTCGATTGCGACGCTGAGGTTGATTGACGGTCTCCGGTCGCCAGCTATAATCCGGCCTGCCAGGGAAGATGCCCGCCGGTTCTTGCAAAGGATGTGCCTCATGTCCCGCCAGATTCCGCTCATCCCGCCGCGCTCCAAGATGCTGCTCGTCGCCGTCGTCACGGCCTCGGGGATCACGGCGATTGGAGGCGCCTGCCAGCGTGGTGGCGTCAGCGAGACGGCGCAGGGACCGACGACCGAGGAACTGGTCTCCTACTACTGCCCAAAGGCCATCAAGATTCTGCCGTTCACCAAGGCCCGGAGTTTCGACGACGACGTGATTCCGGATGGGCTGGGCGTCTCGCTCCGCACGCTGGACGCGGCCGGTGATCCGGTCAAGGCCTACGGCACGTTCATCTTCGAGTTGTACGAGTACCGGCCGGCGGCGTCGGACCATCGCGGTCGTCTGATACAAACGTGGACGCAGCCGGTGCTTACGCCCGAGGACCAGCGGCAATTCTGGGAGCGTGTCACGACGACCTATGAGTTCCAGTTGAGTTGGGAAGGCGAGCCGCTGACGGCGCAGAAGCGGTACGTGCTCGGCGTCAGCTTCCAATCGCCGGGCGCTCCGCGGCTGTTCGACGAGTACGAGTACGAGTTCCGCGTGCGGCGACAGGAGATTCTCGACGCGTTGGGCGAACCTGGATCGTAAGACCGTCTGACAGGACCGGAACGGGCTCCGGGCGATCGCGTCAATCGCCGCGGAAGGCAGGAGGCTGAGGCGCCTGTCCCGATTCTGTTCGACGCCTAAACGGAGGTGGCAACCATGCTACGGAAGATTTGCATGACCGTCTGCGGTTTGGTCCTGATCACGGTCCTGGTCGGGTGCGAGAACAAGCTGACCCGAGACAACTACGACCTGATCAAGCAGGGCGTGTCCACGAAGACGGAAGTCGAATGCACGCTGGGCAAGCCCGAGGCGGACCACGGCGACTTCTGGGAGTACGAAGACGAAGGCAAGCACCTGAGCGTCTACGTGCATTGGAACGCGGACGGCAAGGTTGAGCGCAAGGAATGGATCGACGGTCAAACCGGCGAATGGGACGGCGCCGCGCCGGGGATCGACGAGGAGCCCGAAGGCCGAAAGGTCTCGGATCAAAAATCGAACCTGACGATCGACAAAGATGATTGACGGTGAGACGCACGCGCGCCCGGGATGACCGATCTGCACGGCTCACGGAGCCGTGACACACGGAACCGTCATACCTGGAACGCCCTGAGAGTCGGGTCGCCTTTCCAACAACGAAGAGGACAGATGTCAACAAACTTCGCGGATCGACTCCTGGAGGCCATCGCTGCCAAGCGGTCGCCGACGGTAATTGCGTTGGACCCGGTTCTGGATCGCCTTCCAGGAAGCATCCTCGAGGGTCGCGTTGCGGCAGGGGAGCGCGTCGGACGGGAGGAGGCCGCCGGCGCCCTTTGGGAGTACTCGTGGCGCGTCCTACGAGCGATCGCGCCGCACGTGCCGGCCGTCAAGATCAACTCCGCGTACTTCGAGCGCTATCACGCCGAAGGCGTGGAGGTCTATCACAACCTGGTCGGCGAGGCCCGAGCGCAGGGCCTGCTGGTGATTGGCGACGTCAAGCGCGGCGACGTGGGGCACACGGCCGAGATGTACGCGGCGGCGCATTTGGCGGACGATGCGGACGCGGGCGACGCAACAGACGACGGAGAGCCTGCGCCGGACGCGATCACGATCAACGGCTACTTCGGCCTCGACGGCGTTCAGCCGTTCGTGAACGTCGCGCAAGCGGCCGGCAAGGGCGTGTTCGTGCTGGTGCGCACGTCGAACCCGTCGGCGGCGGCCGTGCAGGACGTCGTGACGCAAGACGGCCGCAAGCTGCACGAGGTCGTGGCGGCGGAGGTCGCGCGGTGGGCGTCTGACGCGGCCGCTGTCGGGACGAAGGGCTACTCGCTGATCGGGGCCGTCACGGCTTCCCGCGAGCCGGAAGACGCCCATCGATTGCGCGAGGCTCTGCCGCAGTCGATGCTTCTCGTCCCCGGCTACGGCGCCCAAGGCGGCACGGCGAGGGACTACTTGCCCTACTTCAAGTCAGACGGCAGTGGAGCCGTCATCGCCGCAGGCCGATCCGTCATCTTCGCGTACAAGCAGCCCGAGAATCTGTCGAAGCCGGCGGTGGACTGGGAGACGTGCGTCGGGCAAGCCTGCGAGGCGTTCGTCGCGGACGTCCGCCAAGCCGTCGGCCTCGACGCCGCCTGATCCTCTCGGGCACGGCGCACCCAGGCGCGGCGTATCTCACGCTCCAGCGATCGTGAAGCGGCCTATCTAAGCGTGAAAGGGTGAGGTCGGGGGGCGAAGGCGACGGGGCGAAAGCGCGAAGCCCGGCAACAACAAAACCCGGTCCGCGCTGGCGAGCCGGGTTTCGCTCTGAAAGGCAGGCATGTCTCCACCGTAATGCCGGTCGAAGGCATTGCGTTTGAACCCTACGAACAAGGTGGGAACCTCGCGGGTGCGCCAAGCCGCTCCGTGAAACCGGAGTACGCCCGGCGCCGACCCTGGCCAGTCCCCAGGGTTCACGCGATATCGGTTCAAAGCGTTCTGGCCTTCGTGGTCGAGCATGGCAGGGACATGACCCATGCCGTTGTCACCTGACTCATAGCACAAACGCTGCCCAAAAGCAAGTCTGAAGCACGCGGATTCGATTCGACGGCGGCGCGGATGCGTGCGCTCGACGACGCGGGCGTCGCGGACGGTGCCGCGCGGCCTCGCGCCGGCCTTGGACGGACGTGAAGCCATCGAGGATCGGCATCGGCGGGCGACGAATCGCTTGGTCGCCGCCGGGGCAGGGCGACCCTGTGCAAAAGCGCGGATCGCGGACAGCAAGGCGCCTTGCCCGGAAGGACGCCTGCCGTCGCTGATGGTGACATAGCGTTGACACCCCGTGTCAGACCCGCGTTCCGCGCCCGTTCGCGCTGGTCGCGGCTTCCTAACTGAACGCCTCGCTGTGCGCCTGAATGCGCCGAATGCGGGCGATTCCGCACGAGCCGCGACCGCCTGCTTCGTCATGCCCCGTGCGTGTTTCCGGCGCAGCATCGGCCACCTGCGGCCGACGCAGGCGCCCGCGGGCTTCGTTCTTCTTCGCATCGGTCGTCCCGGCGCGCCGGGAACGCCGCCTCGTCGCCGAAGGC
>CAZERK010000093.1:0-6469 GCA_964514515.1 uncultured Planctomycetaceae bacterium | reverse complement strand
GAGATGAACTGGGCGCGTCAGCGCCCGAGACGGCTTTCCAAGGCGTCCGGCCCCACGGTTGGCGTCTGCGAGTCCTCGCCGGTGACTTTCCGTGGCGCGAGGATGCTCGCGGGCCGTGTTGCGGGCCTATAATGCCATAGCTGCCCATTCGGCTGAAGCCGTCGTGCCCTGATGCGTCTGGTGAAGCACGCGCCTCCTGAATCCGCATGAAGCGGTTTCAGCGAGACCCGCGGGCCGCCGATTCAATTATTCGGACGGCGCCGTTGCCTCGTTTGGAAACGCAGCGGGTGTGCGGTAGGATACGGCCCGACAGACGGCCGCCATCTTGTGACGATCCGCCGATCCGTTAGAAACCTCGCCAAGCCCGTAGAGGTCCATCGTATGAGCGCAAACACCAAGCTGCTGATTGCCGTCGTCTGCACCTCGGTGGTGCAGGGGCTCTGCGTCCGCGCGGTCTCGGCAGACGTCCTCGGCGTTACGGGCGACGCAACCGCCCGGGTGGTCCAGCTCGACCAAGGGACCGAGGTCCAGACCGACTTCTCCCGCGATGCTGTCCCAGCCATCAACGCGACGCTCCCGGCCGTCGCCGAGGCCCTATTGGAGGAGTCCACGACCGAAGGCGATACGCTGGCCCTCGGCCGTGTCCGCTCCATCCTCCTCGAGCCGAATCTCTCCGGTATCGGCAACCCCAGCGACGTGGGCATCGATTTGGGCGCGTTCGCCGACGACAGCTCGACGAGTTGGCAGGTCAACGGCCAGGTTGCCGAAACGCGGACGATCGTCATCTCGGCGAGAGAAGCGGGCGGAAACCTCCGCGTCGGCTCGCGAGAGACCTTCCGCAGCCGCGTTTTGCTCTCGGGCATCATGTTGATCTCCTCGAAGAGCGAGATGACGGACCTATCTGGGGCCCTGGTAAACCTGCGCGTCGTCGTGCTCCAGCGCTTCCCGGACGAAGAAGGCCATGAGCCGGTCTCCGTCCTGTCGGGTTCCGTTTCGCTGGCAGGCGGCACGAACGGAACGGTCCATGTTGACCAGGCGGGCGGCTGCTTCGAGGGGTTGTCGTTGCCGATCATCGAGTTCCCCAGCGTGTTGCCCGAACTGCCAGTTGTGCGGGCGCTGGTCTTTACGGGCCTGCAACTGCCCTACGAATACAGTGCCGTCGTCGGCCGTTCGTTCGTGCTCGAACTGCAAGTCACGGTCGACCTGGAGACCATCCCCGGCGGGATGGGCGCGGGCGCCGCTTTCGGCCTGCCCCCCGAGGGGCTGGCCTCCGTCTTCGCGAAGACCAAGGGCATGGAGACCGTTGGGCAGCGGCTCGCCGCGATGATCGCCGAGAAGGTCGATACGACGGGCAAAGCGTACCTCGAGGCCGAGCAAGCGACGACGAGCGTCTTTCCGTTGCTGCCGGCGTGCGGCGTCAGCGCGCCGTTTGCGGCCGCGGTGACGGCCGTGTGTCTCATCGGAACAAACGTGCGGCGCAGACGGCCCAAGCTCGCCAGGAGGCTTCCGGAGAGCGTTAAGATCGAGCCGACCGGGGAGAGGAGCAAAGACCGCCGCTTCATACGACGATGAACACCGCCACGGACGCCATCTTATGGGCCCTCGTCCTCCTGGGGGCGATCGCCCTGCTCGCGGTGGTCACCTGGATCGTTCGGCGGTGGGCGGTGACGAGGAATCAGGCCCCCGATCGGGCCGTCTTCTCACTGCAACATCTGCGCGACATGCGCGACGAGGGGCAGATCACACAGAAGGAATTCGAGACCTTGAAGGCCAAGCTGCTGGAGCCGTATCGAGCGTCGCCGCAGCGGAAGGACGGCGCGACGTGAGATGGGGGGCGGGACACGTGTTGCGAGATGGGCGTTGTCCTGCAAAGCGGGTGGGACGACAAGCACCGGTCTGGGAAGGCCTCTGCGGGATCGCACCATCGGCGATGGTCCGCGAGCCGGCCGGGAAACACGCGCACCCATTCGAGGGTAATCCTGCGGGTTTGCGCGATATCGGCGCCGTCTCGCGATACGATCAAGAGGGCTCTGAACCAACGTCGATATCATGCGTGCCGGCGAGCGGCAAACGGCCCGTGCGCGGCGCGCGGTCCATGGGAATCACGCATAAGGAAGCACGACCGTGACAGGCGGATCCAGAAGCGGCGGCGGATCGGGTAGCGGGGGCGGCTCCGGCGGCGGGAAGCGCCGTCGGGCGAACGTGTGCAGTTTTTGCGGCAAGACGCACCGTGAAGTCGGGCCGATGGTCGAAGGCCCCAACGACACGTACATCTGCGCGAGCTGCGTAGACCTCTGCTACAACATCATCAAGCAGGAGAAGCGCCGCGCGGGCGGCCTGAAGCCGCTCTTCCAGAAGATCCCCGCCCCGCGCGAGATCATGGAGTTTCTGAACCGCTACGTCATCGGTCAGGACCATTCCAAGAAGGCCTTGTCGGTCGCCGTCTTCAATCATTACCAGCGACTGACCCACGTCGACGCTGCCGAGGCGGAAGACGTTGAAATCGCCAAGAGCAATATTCTCCTCGTCGGCCCCACGGGCAGCGGCAAGACGCTCCTGGCGCAATGCCTGGCGCGGGTGCTGGACGTGCCCTTCGCCATCGGGGACGCCACGACGTTGACGGAAGCGGGCTACGTCGGCGAGGACGTCGAGAACATCCTGCTGCGACTGCTGCAAAACGCGGACTTCGACCTGGAGGCTGCCCAGCGAGGCATCGTCTACATCGACGAGATTGACAAGATCGCCCGGTCGGCGGGCAACGTCAGCATCACGCGCGACGTCTCCGGCGAAGGCGTCCAGCAGGCCTTGTTGAAGATGCTCGAGGGGACCGTCTCCAACATCCCGCCGCAGGGCGGTCGCAAGCATCCCGAGCAGCAGTACATCCAGATGGACACGTCCAACATCCTGTTCATCTGCGCGGGAACGTTCTCAGGGCTGGAGGAGATCATCAAGCGGCGGATCGGCCGCAAGAACATCGGTTTCGCCGCGGAGAGGTCGGACAAGAAGGAAAGCGCGGCGGCACGCGGAGCCTTGCTGCACGAGGTCATGCCCGAGGACCTCATCGAGTACGGCATGATCCCGGAGTTCGTCGGCCGTTTGCCGATGGTCTCCACGCTGGAGCCGCTGGACAAAACGGCCCTGATTCAAGTGCTGACGGAGCCGCGCAACGCCCTGTGCCGCCAGTACGCGAAGTTGTTCGAATTGGCCGGCAGTTCCCTGGAATTCGCCGAGGACGGCCTGGACGAGATCGCCGAACGGGCCATGACCCGCAACACCGGCGCCCGGGCGCTGCGCGGCGTCGTCGAGGAGCTCATGCTCGACATCATGTTCAGCCTGCCCGAGCCCGAGATGAAGGGCCGATACGTCATCACACGTGACATCGTGCGGCGTGAGAAGAAGGCGCAGCCGGTCCACGGACAGCTTCGCAAGGAGTCTGCTTGAGCCAGACCGATAAGGACAAGGCCGTCCGATGCTTGGCAAGACAACCGGCGCCCCCCTGGAGATTGAGGTCAATGCGCTTGGAGGCAGGGTCGATGTATCCTTTGATCTGTTCGGTGATTCGGCCGCTACTCGGCCGCTGAACAAGGTTGTCGGAGGGTGCGATCCTTGGACCCGGTGGCGTCAAAGCCGAACGTCTCGATGATCTGCCCCAATTTGAAGTGCCGCAAGGTCCTCCAGGTGCCGGAGAAGTACCGCGGACAACACGTCAAATGCCGGTTCTGCGGGCTGACGTTCATGGTGCCGCAAGTCAAGGCCGAGACCAAGCCTCCCAAGAAGAACAACGCCGAAGAAGCGACCGACAAGACCCCTTCCAAAGAAGAAGAGAAGAAGGCCTGATCCGACCGTCCCTGCGAGGGTTGACTCGAGCGTCTTTTACTCGTTCGCAGCGTCGGCCCCTGCGGCCGACGCATGGGGCAATGGCGCAGCGTTGACGAAGCTGCGTCGCCCACGGGGAGACGGCGCTACATCCAAATGAAGAATGCTCCAGGCAGATGCCTCTCCTAACCGAGCCGGCTTCTGTGAAGCCGGTGCGTTTCTCCCAGCAGGCCACTGCATCCCCGGAAGGGTGCTTGCGGCCGCATTTTCGATAACGCCGCGCGGCCCTTCAGGGAAAGAAACTCGCGCGCGTCACCTGCTGCTTGCGAGGCGACGCGCGCGGCGAGAAGGTCTTGCCGGCTGCGCGCTGGCCGATCAGGATCGGCGAAGCTGGCTGCGGATCGGCGGCGGCGAGACGCGGTTCCGCGTCGCCCGCATCCGGCCCGCCGCGATGCTCTCCGGCCGATGCTGCTGGCCATCGTCTGCAAGGTACTCGCGCGAGGGAGCAACTCCGCAGGCCTGTCGGCTTCTGGTCCGGTGCGCGTCCGCTCGCGGATCGCGTCCGCCGGGTCGGTCGTCCACGTGGGGGGAAGACGCAACCTCCTGCGAATCGAGCTCCGCACGAGTCGCCTCGCCTCGGGCCAGCGCGACGAGATCGCTCACGGCTTCTCGCACGGACTCTGAGCAGGTATTCAGCTCGTGCGCCGCTGCCGATGATTCCTCGGCCCCGGCAGCATTCTGCTGCGTGATCTGCTCCAACTGCGTCATGGCCGTGTTGATCTGATCGACGCCGCGCGTCTGCTCAGCCGACGACGTGGCGATGTCCGCCACCAGGACTGAGACCCGCGTGGCGACGTCGACAATCTCCGACAACGCCGTCTCGACGTCCTTCGAGGTCTTGGTCCCCTCTTGAACTCGGTTGACCGTATCGCCGATGAGCTGGCCCGTCTGGGCCGCGGCCTGGGCCGCTCGCTGGGCGAGATTCCGAACCTCGTCGGCCACGACGGCGAAGCCCTTGCCGTGCTCGCCGGCCCGGGCCGCCTCCACCGCGGCATTCAACGCCAGCAAGTTCGTCTGGAAGGCGATCTCCTCGATCACCTTGATGATCTTGTTGGTCTGCTCGGCGGCCTCGTTGACGGACGTCATGGCCTGCGTCAGCCGGAGCATGGTCTCGTTTCCGTACGCTGCCTTGCCGCGGGCCTCGCCCGCCAGATCGTTCGACTGCTTCGCCTTGTCGGCGTTCTGGCGGGTGCTGGCCGCCATCTCCACGAGCGAACTGCTGGTTTCCTCCAACGACGAGGCCTGCTCGGACGACAGGGACGCAAGCCGCTCGCTGGAGCTGTTGAGCTGGGCCGAGAGCGTCACGAGGTCGTTCGCCTTGCGCCTCAGATTGTCCGTGGTCTCGTTCAGCGACTTGGTGATCGGCCGGACGACGACCATCAACAACAACACCGCCATCGCCACGATCGCGATCAACGTGCCGATGACGGCCGTTCCAAGAACCTGCTGCACCGCCGCCTGGAAGTCATCCCGCGCCGTGGCCATCATCTGATTAATCTGAGTCTTGGAGAACTCCAGGACCATCAGCCCGTACATCGAGCCGATCTCCGCGTCCGGGTGCAGGCGCACCATGTCCGCGCTGACGTACAACGGACAGGCGACACGGAAGAGGTCTGCGTTCTCCGCCAACTGGATCGTCTTCGCCGCCTCGACGAGCTTCCAGGACGACGCATCGAATCGCTGGCCGACGCGATCCGTGGGAGAAGCGAACTGCACAGCCTGGTCGGGGCCGACGAACGAGATCGCCTCGATCCCCGCGTTGGCCCGCTGCTCATCGCTGAACCGCTGGAACTGTTCGTATTCGTTGGTCTGGAGCATGCGCTCCGTCGCGGCGCAGATGCTCCGCGTCACGCCGAGGACCGCCTCGCGCTTGACCGACAGCGAGGCATCTTGGATGCCTCGCATCGTATCATCGAAGCTCCTCACGTAGAGGACGTGCTGGAGGCTGAACAGCGCCCCAATCGCCGCGACCGACAACGCCAGCGTGGGAATCGAAACACGCTTTGCCAAACTCATCTTGCTCGGTCTCATGTGGCCACACCTTTCCGCTCATTTTCGCCATAGGCGACCGCGTGGTACGCCTCCCCGTTTCGATAGAACGGAAACGACCGCCGCTTGCTGAACTGCTCACTCGTGCAGCCGATGCAGGGCGCGCCGGCCCGGATGCACCAGTTGACGCCGCCGTTCCATTGCCGCTGAGGACAGTTGCTGTGGCTGAGCGGCCCCAGACAGCCCAGCTTGAACAAGCACCCCTCGTCTCCGAACTTCGTGGCGAATTGCCCTTTCTGCCAGAAGTGGAATTTGGGGCATTCGTCGTGGACCGAGTTCTTGCAGATGATGTCCGGCGTGAAGAGAACGGGATCCACCTTGGGGTATCCCACGCCCGCCAGATGCGCCAACACGGTGATCAGCGTCTGGGGATGCGACGGGCAGCCGGGACAGTTGACGACCCGGTTCTTCACCTCCATCCCGCGCTTCTTCATGTACTCGACCAGGCCGACCGCGCCCGTCTGGTTGCCTTCAGCGGCCGGAATCCCACCGTAGGCAGAGCACGAGCCCGCCCCGATCGCGTACTCCGCGCGTGAAAGCGCCG
>CAZERK010000092.1:0-10182 GCA_964514515.1 uncultured Planctomycetaceae bacterium | reverse complement strand
CGATGCCGAAGCATTCCCAACCGTGGTCGAAGATGGCCGTTTTGGCCACCGCGCGGATGACCGCGTTGAGACCGGGGCAGTCGCCGCCTCCGGTGAGGATTCCAATACGCTTGATGTTGGCGGAACTCATGAGGCGGTTCTCCCCAAGCGGTCGTCTGCCCCGATCCCCGACGCTGGTTGTCTGCTGATGTTTGTAGTATCGGCTGAAACCCCCGGCGTTCCCGACCATGCAAGTTCGCAAGACACGTTTTGCGGAGCTGAGCGTCCAGCCGTAGCATCATGCGACGGGATGCCGAACGACGCTTCGTCTTCATCGGAACCGTCTGTTATGCCGAGGCCCGCGAACCGAACGGGCCGGGCGGCTCGGGCATGCGCGTTGGCGCTCGTGCTGTTGGCGCTGCGGCTCCCGTTGCTGGACCATCCGTGGCCGGTCCAGACGCCCGACGAGGAGGGCTTCGTCGCGGCCGTGGGCTTTCCGGCGGACTATCCCGTGCATCATCCGGGGTACCCGCTCTGGATTGCGATGGGGACGGCGCTTCACGCCTTGGGCTTGGCGCCGTACGCCGCGTACCAAGCTTGGTCGGTCTTCGCGTCCGTTCTACTGCCACTCGTTCTCTATTGGGGGTTGGCGAGGCTCGTTGACGACGGGCTCGCGTGGTGGGTCGCAGCCGCGCTGGGCGTCAATCCGTTGTTGTGGTTCCAGGCGACGACGGCCCTGACGTATCCCGCGGCAGGGTTGGTCGCGCTGGTCGTTGTCGTCTTGATCGCGACAGCCTTGCTGAGGCGTGGTCACGCGGCGTTCCTGGTCGCCTGCCTGTTGTTGGCCATCGGCGCGTCGCTACGACCTGACTTGGTCCTCTTCCTCGGACCCTTGGTCGCCTACACGGCTTGGCATTTTCGATGGAAGGCCGCCGTTGCCGGTTTGTGCCTCGTCGTGGCTGGCGCGGCTGCCTCCATAGCGGCCTCCGCGTTTCTCTACGGTCGAGCGGGCCCTTCCGCGTCGGGACCGAGCCTGTCGCATACCGCGGACGTGTTGCTGGGCACCAGCGTGTTTCGGCTGGGCTTGGTTGACGGGCTGCTTCGGAACGCGGTCAAGGTGCTTGTCAACGTCGGCTGGGATTTCGGCGCGGCCGTCATCGTGTTGGTTCCCGCCCTTGTGCGCCTGATCGTGCGGAGGCGGCGCCAGCCGACGCGGCCCGGCCCATCCGATCGCAACGGAACTGGCGAAAGCGAGGCTGTCTGCGACGTGGCGTCGGCATCGGCGGTTCGGGGCTTCCTCGTGCTCTGGACGGTGCCGCTGTTGGCCTTTCTGCTGTTGATACACGTCGTGCAAGGGTACTTCATGTTGCTGCTGCCTGCGGGTTTCTGCGTGGTCGCATGGCGTCTCCAGGGCTGGGGCCGGCCGCGGCGCTCGCGGCGAGTCGCGGCGGCCATAGCGGTTTGTTCGCTGTTGCAGTTCGCGCTGTACCCGTGGTCGGCGGAGAGCAGCGGCGTCAAGCGGCTGCTGGATGCGAAGATTGCCTTCCAGTCTGCGGCGGGTCTGCGACAAATCGACCGTTGGCGGGAGGCCTACCAGCCGGGGGATTTCTGGCACACATCTGCGCATGATGCTGAGGGCGCTGCGCAAGAAGCTGGCGGTCCAGGGGTGCGCCGGACAGGCGACGAGGCGGCTGGCGGGCGAGATTTTGGAGCGTGCTCCCCTTCGGGTCGCGGCTAAACGGTTCTCGCGGGGGCCGCCCGCGTCTTCGTGATGGGCGTCGGCGCGTGACCTGCCGCTTTTGGAGGCGGCGGAAGGCTGCTATATTGGCGGCCATGCGGAACCGAGAGATCGCCGACATCCTCGAGGAAATCGCCGACCTGCTCGAGATCAAGGGGGAGCAGGTCTTTCGAATCAACTCGTACCGTCGGGCGGCCCGGATGGTCGGAGACTTGCCGCGCGACATCGCGGAGCTGGCAGAGAGCGGGGAGATCGAGTCCCTGGACGGCGTAGGCAAAGGGACGGCGCAGAAGATTCGCGAGTTCCTGACGACCGGGCACGTCTCGCTGCACGCCGAGTTGCTGGAGTCCGTGCCCAAGGGACTGCCGGCGCTGTTGCGGATTTCCGGCCTGGGGCCGAAGCGGATTGCGCTGGCGTGGAGGGAGCTGGGCGTCACGAACCTGTACGCGCTCAAGGCGGCGATCGCGTCGGGGAAACTGGCGACGCTTCGGGGACTCGGCGCCAAGAGCGTGCAGCAAATCGCCGACGCCATCCGGTTCTCCGAGCAGACGGCCGGCCGCACACCGTTGGGCTTGGCGTGGCCGTTGGCTCATGAACTTGCCGATGCGATGGCGGACGTTCGGCACGTTCGTCAGGTCGCCATCTGCGGGAGCTTGCGGCGCGGCTGCGAGACGATCGGCGACATCGATCTGCTCTGCGAGTCGACGCACGGAGAGGCGGTGATTCAGGCCTTTGCGGCGTTGCCGCAGGTCAAACGCGTCTTGGCCGCGGGAGACACGAAGGGCTCCGGCATCGTCGAACGCCGTGACGGCGTTGAAATGCAGGCTGATTGTCGCGTCGTACCGGGCGAGTCGTTCGGAGCGGCGTTGCAGTATTTCACGGGGAGCAAGGAGCATAACGTCCGCCTACGCGAGTTGGCCGTGCGGAAGGGCTGGAAGCTGAACGAATGGGGCCTGTTCGCGAGCGAGCGCCGCCTCGCCGGCAAGGACGAGGCCGGCATCTATCGAAAGCTCGGCCTGGAGCCGGTGCCGCCGGAAGTCCGGGAGGATCGCGGAGAGTTCGAGAAGGGGGCCGTCGGTGCCCTGTTGGAGATGGGAGACCTTCGTGGCGATCTGCACCTGCATACGACGGCAAGCGACGGGACAGCTGATGCGGCCGAGATGGCACAGGCGGCGGAGGCGCTGGGGTACGAATACATCGCCGTCACCGATCATTCCAAGTCCAGCACCATCGCCAACGGTCTGTCCATCGACCGCATGTGGCGGCACATCGAGAAGCTCCGCGTGCTGAATCGGCAGCTTCAGTCGATCACCGTTCTGGTCGGGTGCGAATGCGACATCTTGGCGGACGGTTCGTTGGATTATCCCGATCAACTCCTGGGCGCGTGCGACTTCGTGGTGGCCAGCGTGCATTCCGGGATGCGGCAGCCTCGCGAGAAGGTCACGGGCCGAATCCTGAAGGCGATGGAGAACCCTTACGTGAACGTGATCGGCCATCTATCGGGCCGGCTGATTAACGAGCGGGAGCCGATGGACGTGGTCGTGGAGGCGATCGTCGAGAGGGCCGCGGAGAGGGGGACGGCGTTGGAGGTCAACGCATCCTGGCAGCGGTTGGATTTGAAGGACCAGCATTGTCGGCTGGCGAGAGATGCCGGCGTCATGCTTTCGTTGGGAACGGACGCGCATTCCGTCGCGCAAATGGACCATATGCGATTCGGCGTTGCCACGGCCCGTCGGGGCTGGGTGCGGAGCAAGGACGTTTTGAACGCGATGCCGCTGCCGAGCCTGCGGCAATGGACGGCAGAAAAACGCCAGCGCGCGTAGGCTCTCTTCGTATTGGGCGGCCCCGCGAGAAACCAGATGGGAAGGCCGAAACCGTCGGTCACGGAATGCTGTCGGCTTCCTGGACGTCGGCGCGATTTGCCTGCGCACCGAGCTGCCGAGGAAGATAGCTGCGGCACATCAGACGTACGCAGCGGCTCGGATCGCCCTTGGCGAGTTGTTCAAGGACGGGCAGGAACTTCTTGCCGTGCTGTTGGGCGAACAAGCGAACCGCAAGCATCTTCACGACCGGGCTGTCCTGATCACGGACGGATTGAGCGGCCGCGTTCGTCAGGCGGTCGTCGAGATGCGACCAGCCTGCGGCGACGACCGCCCTGGCGCGGACGCGCCAATCGTGGTCGGCCAGCAAGGTCGCCAACGTCGTGCTCACGGCGGCCATGGGCAGGTCCTTGCGCTTGGACTGCGGGGCCCCGAACTCCGCCGCCGCCAACATCGCGCCGACATCTTCCGCGACCTGGATGCGTGCGGCCGCATCGGTCGAGTTGGCGCGATCCAGCAATGCTGCAATCGCTGCCGGACTGACGTCAATCGCGGTCCGGATCGTCATGATCGGGCTTGCCTTGATCGTGCCGAGTCCCGCCTGCAGCTTGCCGTCCTGATAGATCGGGTCGAGCATGGCGCTCAACTCGATCTCTGTCGGTTGGGTCACGGACCGCAGAAGTTGTTCGTGCATGGGACCGATGTCGGTCGTCACGGACTCTTCGACGGCGTCGCCTGGCATGAGGACCGGCGTTTGATTGAGCAGGACCTGCTCGTAGTTGTCGTACTGCGTGCCGTCCTTGCCGCCGATTCGAGCTGAGACTGCGACGAGCGGCTTGGTCATGTAGCCTTCGCCCAGCGTGATCGGGAACGGTCCCGCGTTTTCCAGGCGGAAGATGACGACGATGGGACCGACCGTCGGAAGCTCTGCCGCCTCGAAGTGCATGGAGAACTTCAGGAAGTCCTCCGGGCGGTCGTAGTAATCGAAGACGTCTCGATGAAACCTCTCCAGGGCGTCGACGACCTTGGAATGCAGCGGTCGCTGAGCGGCGCTCTCGCCGTACTTGTCCAGCAACTCGCAGATGAGCTTGTAGGCGACGCCGGAGTACTGGAGGGTGGCGGCCTTGTGCAATGTCGTCATGGCCTGGGACTTCTGGCCTTGCTCGATCTGCATCTCTGCCAAAGCGAGCGCGGCCATCTGATCGGAGCCGGCCATCGGTTCCAACGTCCTTCGGGCTTCATCAGTCCTTCCGTTGAGCCGTAAGGCGTAGCCGTATGCGAGTCGGGCGAGCGAACTCGGCTGCGGTTCGTTCATCGCCAACGTGGCCAACGCCAACGCTCGATCCATGTCTGGCTGGTGATAGCAGTAGAACCAGGCCGTCTCTGCGGCTTCGTCGGGATTGGGCATCGGCGATGAAGCGTCGGGGGATTTCGACGCTGCGTTGGGGCCTTGTCCCGTCGGGCCTTCGGAGACAGCTTCAACCGCCTGGTCGGCGTTGATGCGCCTTGCCGGGACTGTGGCCGCACCAGAAGGTTGACCGGCGATGGGGGCGTTTGAAGAGACAACCGCAGCCTCCGCGTTCGCTTCGTCCGGGCTGCCATTCGTCGCGGGCTGCGCGACGGGTTTCGCGGTCGTCGCGTTGGAGTCGGACGGCTCGGGCTTCGTGCCGTGCCGGCAGGCTGCTTCGAATATCGCATCGTACGCCTTGGCGACGGCCTCCATGTTCTTGCGAGCGTCGTCGCGGTTGCCCGATTTCTTGGCGGCCTCGGCCCTGAGCAGCATCGCCAGACGCAACGCCGGTTCGATCTTCAGCGCCTCGTCCGCGGCGTGCCGTGCGTCAGCGTAGTCCTCCGATCGCATGTACGACATCGCAAGCCGGTACCAGAAAGCCGCCGGCACGGGCTCCTTCTCGCACCGAACATGGACGTCGATCGCGCGGTTGTAGAACTCCTGCGCTTGCCGGTGCAGCGAAAGCTGGTCCAGGAACTCGCCCAAGTCCCAGAGGAGCTTCGCTTGGCTGGGGCTGATGGCGATCAGTTGCAGGGCCATCTCGACGCGCTGCAAGGCGGGCTCTGTCTCGCCGAAGATTTCGTAGGCGAGTCGCCGCGCCGGCACGTTCATGGGGTTGAGGCGGAGCGACCGCTCGATTTCACCAGCGGCCTGCTCGATCTCCCGCTGTTCGAAGTAATGGCGAGCCAGGCGACGATGCAGCTCGCTCTCGTAGGGCCGAGGCAACGCGCGGCCCGCCAACTCCGACTTAACGTACGCGCAGCGGTCTTCGGCTGTCTGAAACTCCTCGATCTTCATGTCCAGGCACCGGATTCTCGCGGTGCTGTCCTGGGGCCTCAGAGCGACGTAACGAGCAAGCGCCTCCGCGGCAGCGTCGGTGCGTCCCATGCGGTACATCAGGTCGAATAGCCAGTAATAGACGTCGGGGCAGTCGGGGCAAACCTGCTTGGCGGCTTCGAGGATGGCGATCACGTGCAGCGATGCTTGGCGGGGATCGGATCGACCCAGCAGATGCCCCTGGTGACGAGCGAGATTAACCAACCAGTTGCCTATCTCCTGCGGCGTCGGATGGTCGGCGGATCCCGCGTCGCTCTGCAGCTTGGTAATGGTGCCTCGGCCGCGCGCGGGCGCGGCGGTCGGGTCGTTCTGTTTCTGGATCGTCGACGCTTCGTGTCTCGCCTGAGTCGCTGCGTCATTCTGATTCTGAGCGGGCGAAGGCGTCTCGATGGCCCGTCCATCGCGAAGTTCTGAAGGCTGCGCCGTCAAGCGGCCGGCTTCGGCTGCTGGCTGAGCGATGAAACCGACCACGAATGCTAGTACGCATTTCGCCACGAGCATGGCTTGTACCTCCCGTCGAGGCTCCTGATCTTTGATCGTGGTCGTGCTCCCGGCAGGAGCAGACACGGTCCTGCGACGCATGCGGTTGGTCTCAGGGCAGCGGCCCGGTCGGTCCAGGCGGCTTGCTCTGGGTCAGATTATCTATGTTATTATCGGCACTTGTCGCGACTGGCTCTGAGTGTAATCGGATCGCGTACTGGGCCTCAAGCTCTCCAAGATCGTGATAGAGGTGGGCTCGACGCTGTAAGAACGCAGCCTCAGGCGCCTTGCCGGTCTTGCGACAGGCCTGGGCCAATAGCGCGTGTGCGAGCGCGGCCTTGGGGGCTTCCAGCAACTCGCTCAGCCTGACTCTGTCAGCCAGCGACGCGGCGGCTCTCGCGAATTCGCCGCAGGCAATCAGGCATCGCAGTTCGATGGGCAACAGAACGAGTCTCTCGTTGAGCGTCATGTCGGCCGCATCCGTCGTCAACGGAGCAAGCGCCTTCATCGCGGCCGCCGTGTCGCCCAGCAGGAGGCGGCAGTCCGCCAGGAGGATTCGGCAGAGGCGGGACAAGCTGCGAGACTGATTGCGGGCGACTGAGAGGATGCCATCGCACAAGTCTGCGGCGGCTTGGTATTCTCGTCGGCCATGAGCGACGACCGCCAGATTGTGGCAGACGAGCAGCTTGCCGAATCGATAGAGGCTAAAGCCTCGCAGGGCGTTCTTGAGATGCGTCTCGGCAAGATCCAAACGGCCTGATGCGATGTACTGTGTTCCCTGACCGGCCGCGCGCGCTTGTCGGATGCTGGCCGCCAGGAGCCCAAACCAGGAGACGACGGCGAACAAGGCGACCATCCAGATCGGGCCCGCTCGGCCCGTTGTCTCCTCTCGGATGAGGCCGAGGGCGAAGCTCGTGCCGATCGCGCCGAGGAGCAGGATACGCAGCCCCCAGGCTGCGCGGAAGTTCCGGCGAACCGTCCTCATAAGAGAATGCGCTTCGTCCGGGCTCATGCGTGATGTTCCTGGGCCGGGTACGCGCCGGCGACCAGCGCGAGCAAGGCGTAGCGGTTCGCCAGCTTGTCGGGGCGGATCAAGGTCGTTGCATCGAGCCAATAACGCGCGGCCTCATCCCGGCGCCCCACGGCATGGAAGGCGGCGGCCAGGAGCGCGTAGGCATAGCCCGCCTGCGTCGAAAGGAAGCGACGAAAGAGCGCCCGTCGCTCGTCGAGGTCGTGCAGGGCGTCTTCGTTATGGCCCATCAGGACCTGTTGGAACAGCCGGACGAGTTCCAGACTGGCTCGGTAGACGTGCGGCATGGGCAGCTTGTCAAGGCGGCCGATCAGGTCCACGGCGTCTGTCAGTTCGTGGTTGTGCAGCTTCGCGTCGGCCAGGGCGATTTGGGCCTGTTGGAGATGGCCAGCATCGCCGATCCGTGCCAGCAGAAGCGATCGATAGATATGAATTGCGACTTCGTATCGCCGCTGTTGCTCCGCCAGGCTCGCCAGGAGCAGGAATGCCTGTGCGCGGTCGGCCTGCGAGAGGATCGGCCCGCCGAGGGCTGTGCGCAGGCATGACTCGGCCTCCTGCCAGCGGTCGAACCGGGCGTGTTCCCAGGCCTTGTCGATCTGGCGACGGCGGCGCTCCTGCCGACGGCTTTCGACCCCGGCGGCAGAGACCAGCAGCGTCAGCAGGACCAACGGCAGCAATATGCTCAGCCAGACGGGTACGCCCAGCCGAGGCCCGAAGACCAGGAATGCGAGCAGGAGGAGTACGACCGTGAGCAGCAGCGGGTAAGGACCGTGGAAGATGCTCCGACGCGGCGCCGTTGCGGCAACGCGTGCGTCTACATAGTCTGCATCAAAGATGTTCACGGGCGTATGATAGCCCGATCGGGCGATGGGTGCGAGACGTCGGCATGCGCGTCCTGAGGCTGCCCAGGGCAATCGCATTCTCGCCGCGTTGGCCACGACGGCGTACGCCTGAACAGAGCCGCTCCCCGCCGCGGCGGGGAGCGGTTTTCGTGCCCGGCGTCTGGACCGCTTCCTGATTCTCCGCGGCGGACGGCTCTGTTTGGGAAAATGCAATTGCCCTGGGAGACTGCTTCGTCGCGGAGTCGAAGGTCGAGCCCCGGCTCTGGACGTGCCTGCGAGATCGCTTCGGGATGAGGTGCATGTGTGACGAGCAACGTTCTCTACACGGCGGATTTGGATGCGAACTGGTTGAGATCGCGAACGGTCGCCGTGTTGGGCTATGGGTCGCAGGGCCGGGCGCACGCTCGCAACCTGCGAGACAGCGGCGTGAGCGTCGTCGTTGCTCAACGACCCGGGGGAGACAACCATCGTCTGGCGGTGGTGGACGGGTTTGCGCCGGTCTGCATCTCCGACGCGGTGCGACAGGCCGACGTGCTGGTCTTCGCCTTACCCGACGAGCGCATGGGCGACGTCTACGCGGCGGAAGTCGCGGCCGATCTGCGCGGGGGGCAGACGCTGGGTTTCATCCACGGTTTCGCGATTCGGTTTGGACGGATCGTGCCTCCGAAAGACGTGGATGTCATCCTCGTGGCGCCGAAGGGTCCGGGCTCGCTGCTTCGCGAACGGTTCGAGCAGGGCGGGGGACTGCCGTGTTTCTTCGCTGTTCACCAGGACGCGACGGGGGCCGCTCGGGCGACGGCCTTGTCCTGGAGCACGTGCATCGGGGGCGGCAGGGCGGGCTTGATCGAGACGACCTTCGCGATCGAGTGCGAGACCGATCTGTTCGGCGAGCAGGCCGTACTGTGCGGCGGCGTGATCGAGCTGATGAAGACAGCGTTCGACGTGCTTGTCGAGGCCGGCTATCCGCCCGAGGCCGCGTACTTCGAGTGCATCCACGAAGTCAAGCAGATCGTGGACCTGGTCTATGCTGATGGCCTCGCGGGGATGCGCCGGCGGATTTCCAATACCGCTGCGTACGGCGGGCTGACGCGCGGGCCGCGTCTGGTTGGACCGGCGTTCCGCCAGGAGATGAGGGAGATTCTGGACGAAATCCGTTCGGGCCGCTTTGCGGAAGAATGGACCCGCGAATGCCGGAGCGGCAATCTCGCGTTTGCCGCGCTCGCCGAGGCCGAGGCAGGCCACGCAAGCGAGCAGACAGGGGAAGGCATCCGGCGGCTGATGCATCCGCGGCGTGACTGACTGGACTGGGCGGCCCAGCGCCTCTGAAGCTGGGGCACGGATTGGCTTCCCAGGCATCGGCACGTGGTCCAAGCACGATGAAGGAGGGAAGGAATCGCGGCCCCAGGTTGAGGCAACTTGGGCCACCCGTCCGGCCAATGTCAGTTGGCACGCGAGGCCCGGAGCGACGCAGCCTGCACAGAAGCTGCCTCACCACGGCCGATGAGCGTGGCCCCCCGGATCAAAGCCCGGGGCTTTTCAGTGTTTGGAAGCAGTCTGCTTAGCGTCGGCCATAGGAGCCGGCTGTACCGCGATTCACGCGCGGCTTGGCCTCGTTGACCGTGAGGGCGCGCTCGCCCTGCATCTGACCGTTGAGGGCGGCGATCGCGTTGTTGGCCTCTTCGTCCGTGCTCATTTCGACGAAGCCGAAGCCCTTGCTCCGGCCGGTGTCGCGGTCTTCGATGACCTGAGCGCTCTCCACCGTCCCATGCGATGCGAAGAGTTGCTGAAGGTCCGAGCTCGTGACAGTGTAGCCCAAGTTGCCTACGTAGATTTTCTTACCCATGAACGCTCTCTCTCGAAAAGCTGGTTGCGGCCCGCTGTTTTTCTTTCAGGGTCGCGTGTGAAAGCGGCCGAAATTCCGGCCGAGAAGGTGGGCAAGCGGTCTA
>CAZERK010000091.1:5303-10208 GCA_964514515.1 uncultured Planctomycetaceae bacterium | reverse complement strand
CAACATAGAGATAGGCATCCAGAGCACGAATCCCCGCACGCTCAAGGCGATCAAGACGCCGCCGCCCCGAAGCGAGGAGAACTTCACGGCGATCGGCGACGCGCTGATGCTGGCGGTCGAGCGCATCCGCGATATCAGTCGGCGACACGCATCCGGCGATGCGTACAAGATCAAGAGCCGCGTGATCGTCCTGCTGACGGACGGTCAGCAGAATGCCGGTAAGTACGAGCCTGCCGAGGCGGCGGAGGTCGCGGCGGCTTTGGGCATCAAGGTGTACACGATCGGGGCGGCGCCGGAGTTTCAGGAGCAGCGGATGGGCGGCCTCTTCTTGCAGCCGATGGTCCGCCGGGTGCCCGTGGAGGTCGACGAGGCGTCGCTTCAGAAGGTGGCGGAGTTGACGGGCGGCGCCTACTTCCGTGCGAAGGACGCGGATTCGCTGCGAGAAATCTACGCGGAGATCGATAAGTTGGAACGCAGCGCCGTCGACGAACGGCGCTACTACGAATACCAGGAGCTGGCGTACAACTGGACCCGAATCGGGGAGATTGATCTCCCACCGCCGCTGCTGGTTGCGCTGCTGCTGTTGGCGGCGGAGGTCTTGCTGGCGAACACGCGGTTCCGGCGGATTCCATGATGCCGGATGCAACAGCGGGCGTGCGAGACGTGGGCGGGCATCGTGCTGAGCGAGGCGTTGACGCAGGGAGCGGCTGGATGAGAAGAAGGTCGACGAAACCGTTGCGGGCAGTCCGCGGTGGACTGTCGTGGAGTCGGCAGAGGTGAGCGACCTCCAAATAGACAACGTTGGACAGATGCGCTGGCTGCTGCTCGTGCTCGCCTGCGGCGGTCTGATCGTCTACGGCGTCGCCAGGAAGCGGCGGGCGATGGCGGCGTTCGCCTCGCGCAACTTGTGCGGCGTCCTGGCGCCGGATGCAAGCCGAGGTCGCCCTTACTTCAAGGCCGCCTGCCTGCTGATGGCGATGACGCTCCTCGTTCTGGGGATGATGGGGCCGCGATGGGGCCTCTATTGGGCCGACGTACAGGGCCGGCAACTCGACCTGATGATCTGCCTCGACGTTTCCCGGAGCATGTTGGCCGAGGACGCGGGCATGTCGCGCCTGGATCGAGCGAAGGATGATGTCAAGCGGCTACTCGACGAGTTGCATGGCGGGATGGTCGGGCTCGTAGCGTTTGCGGGGCGGGCGAACCTGGTCTGCCCGTTGACGGACGACTATGACTTCTATCGGTTGACCTTGGATGACGTCGGCATCCACAGCGCCCCGTTGGGCGGGACCAACATCGGGCAGGCGATCGAGGCAGCCGTCAAGGGGTTCGGTGAGAGCCGGCTCCAGGACCGCGTGATCCTCCTGCTGACGGATGGCGAGGATCACGGCGAGGCGGCTATTCGAGTTGCGAAGGATGCCCACGAAGCCGGCGTCCGCGTGTACACGATCGGCATCGGAGACTCGGACCGTGGCGCTCTGATTCCGGTCGACGAAGAAGGCCAACGGAGCTACCTGCAATACGATGGGCAGCAAGTATGGTCGAAGCTGGATCCGGCAAAACTGCGGGCGATTGCCGCCGCTGGCGGGGGGGAGTATCACCCAAGCGGCCAGGTGACAGCAAAGCAACGGACGTTGGAGTGGGTCTATACAGAGCGGTTGGCGCCGCTGGAGAAGCAGGCGCAGGAGCAGAAACAGGTTCAGCGGCGCTACGCGAGATTCCAATGGCCGGCAGGGCTGGCGCTGGTACTGCTGGCGTTCGAGCCGTTCATAGCCGAGCGTGCGCGAAGGAGCCCGGTCGCGCGTGGGCGATGAGAGGAAGACGATGAAGCCGCAGGCAGTAGGAGGGTCGCAGCCATGTCTCGCCGCGACCGCGAATCGCATCGGAGCGTCGATTCGTTTAGCCGCCATCGCGAAGCGATGCGCGCTGGTCGTCTGCCTGAGCTGCCTCGTGCCGGGGACGGTCCTGGCGCAGACGGCTTCTCGCGCGGATCGCCGCGAGGGCGCGAAGTTGATTCGCCAGGGCAACCAATTGCAGGCCGACGGCAAGTACGAGGAGGCGGTAGCGGTTTACGATCAGGCGGCGAAGCGGCTGCCGGACGTGCCGGAGGTTGACTACGACCGCGGCGTGGCTTTGTATCGGCAGGGCGAGTACGCGAAGGCGGAGCAGTCGCTGCAAGACGCGGCGGCGGCTGCCAAGGGCGAGCTTGAGGTGAAGGCGCGTTACAATCTGGGCCGTTGCGCGCACGCCTCGGCTCTTTCGCAACGAGACAATCTCGACGCGGCGATGAACGAGGTCTCGCGAGCCATCCGGTTCTACCAGGATGCGATCCAGGTCGATCCGAACGATGCGGACGCCCGGGCGAACCTGGAGATGGCGGAACGGCTGAGGGCGTTTCTGGAGAGGAAGATCGAAGAGCAGAAGTCGCCGACGTCTCAGCCGCAGCGGGAGCCGTCTGCGCAACCGGACGATCAGGCGACGTCGCAGCCCGCATCGCAGCCTTCTTCCCGGCCGAGTTCCCAACCAAGCTCGCAGCCTACGTCGCAGCCGAATCAGGAGCAGGCGGGCGATTCGCAGTCCGGCAACCAGGGTCAGGAGTCGAACGAGCAAGGACAGGAAGGCAGTCAGGAGCAGCAGGCCGGCAAGCAGAATCCATCCGGCGAACAGCAGGGTGATGGACAGGAAGGAGAGGAACAGGACGCGCAGCAAGCCGAGGAGCAGGAAGCCGGACAGACGCAGGCGACCGACCAAAAGGACGGCAAGTCTGCGCGGCAGGAACAGTTGGAGAAGGAAGGGGAGCCGCTTCAGCCAGACGAGCAGGCCGACGGCAAGAAACCAGACCAGGACAAGCGGAAGCTGACGCGAGAAGAAGTTGATAGGATCCTGCAGGAGATACGCGACGCGGAGCATCAGCGCCGAGCGATGCAGCGAGAACGCGCGATGAGGCTGCGAGGAAAGGCGAAGGTCGAGAGAGACTGGTGAGCAGGACGTTGCGAGATTGGATCGGCCGTCTGACGTTCGCCGGCGGGGCGGTCTTGCTGCTTGCCGGCGGGGCGGTTGCCCAGACGGTTCAGGCGCGAATATCGTCTGATGAGGCGTTCGTCGGAGAGGGTTTGTTCGTCGACGTTGTCGTGTCCAACATGTCGGAGGACGTTCAGCCTATGCCTCCGGAGACGACGGATTTCGAGATCATCCCCGCGTCGGGCAACCCAGGCATTCGTAGCCAACGAAGTCTGATCTACAACAGCCGGCGAACGGTCAGCATCGATCTGACCTATCGATACGAGGTCCATCCGCTGCGAGAAGGCTATCTGGTGCTGCCGCCGTTTCGGGTGGACTACAAGGGCCGCGTGCTGCACACGCAGCAGTTTCCCGTCCGCGTGGTCAAGGATACGTCAGGCTCGCTCGTCTTCTGCCGCATCCTCGCCCCGACCGACATGGTGTACGTCGCGCAGCCGGGCGAGTTGACGCTCTAGATTTGTGTGCAGAAGTACTCGCAACGGGGCATTGGCACGTTGGACGCGGCCAGCATGTGGAGCCTGCGAGATGGGCAGGCGACCTCGCCGGGCGTCTTCGATCAAGCGGACTGGGAACGACCGCGCTACCGCGAGGACACGCAGAAGGACGACGACGGGACGCCGCACGGCTACTTCGTGTACCTTCTATCCAGCACGGTCTATGCCAAAACCGTCGGGCCGTTTGATTTCGGCGACGTCGCCTTTGCCTACCAATACCCCGTCGAGATCGGCCGGGGCGTTTTCAACATGACGCTCCAACGGGCCAGGCGCTTGCGCGTTCGGCCGGAGTTGCCCAAGCTCACGGTCAAGGCGATCCCGCAGGAGAATCGCCCGCCAGGTTTTAACGGCGCTGTCGGCACGTATTCGATCGAGGCATGGGCGAAGCCGACGACCGTGCCGATCGGCGATCCGATCACGCTTACGCTGGCGATTCGCGGCGACGGACCGCTGGAGCGGTTGAGTCCGCCGAAGCTGAGCGCGGTCGAGGCCCTTACGCGGGACTTCGAGGTTTCAGGCGAGTCGCCGGCCGGAACCATCGAAGGTGAACGCAAGCTGTTCTCGCAGACGATCCGTCCCCTGCGCGAGGACGTGCAGACCATCCCCGCGATTCCGTTGAGCTTTCTCGATCCGCAGACCGGCAAGTTTGAGACCGTTTATAGCGACCCAATCGCGATTTCGGTCAAGCCTGCCGATCGCCTCGTTGTCTCGACGTTGCCCGGGCCGAATGAGCGAGGCAGCGTGCTGTCACCGCTGGTTGAGACGACGGAGGGGCGGTTGGCAAACTACAGCGATCCCGACGAGGTGCTCTCCGACCAGTCGGGCGGCCTGAGCATCGGTTCGATGACGGTGCTCGTGCTGATGCCAATCATCTATGGCGTTACGTGGCTCCTGCAGACCCGTCTTCAGCGATACCGGGGAAACGAGGCTCTTCGGCGGCGCAGCCGAGCGCGAACGGCAGCGAGGCGAGCCCTGCAAGAGGCCGAGGCGGCGGCGTCTTCTGCCGGCGTCGCGGCCGCGCTGACAGGCTACGTGGCGGATCGTTGCAACGCACCGCCGGGCGATACGACGCGTGCGGATGCGCTGCGGCTGTTAGCGGAACGGCAGGCTCCGGCTCAAGTCCTGCTCGAGTTGGACGCGCTGCTGGAGAAGCTGGAGGCGGCGCAATACGGTGGGGGCTTGTCGGCGAGCAGCGTTTCCGATTGGTCGGCCGCCGCTCGGCGTCTCCTGGATGCCTTGGAACGGTGCAAACTGCGATGATCGGCCGGCTGATGTGGGCGATTGCTGTGACGGCGCTTTGGGGCCAGACGGCCTACGGCATGACCACGGATCCCGATCCGGCGGAGAACCGATCGCCCCACGATTCGCAGGCGGTCGCAGACGAGGACAG
>CAZERK010000091.1:0-5293 GCA_964514515.1 uncultured Planctomycetaceae bacterium | reverse complement strand
GCCGGCCAGGACTCGGACGATCGACGAGCCGTCCTGTTCAAGGCCCTCGCGGATTACGATGCCGCGGTCGCCGCCAAGGCCCGAAGCGCCCCCGACGCCCAACGCCTCTACCATCAGGCCCTCGAAGGCTTCGAGTCGCTCCTGCGGGATGGGATCTCCAACGGGCGGCTGTACTACGACGTCGGCAACACGTACTTGCGTCTTGGCGACGTGGGCCGAGCGATCGTCAACTACCGTCGGGGACTGCGGCTCATGCCCGGAGACGAGGCGATCCGACGAAACCTCCAGGTGGCGCGGAACGCGTGCGAATTGCAGGTGCCAGAGCCTGTCACGAGCGACGTCCTGCGGACGCTGCTCTTCTGGCATTTCGATACGTCGCTGAAGGCCCGGTTGGATTTCGCCTTGGGGGGCTACATCGGTTTATGGCTCCTGCTGCTTGTGCGACGGTTCATCCTGCGCCGATCGCCGGCGTACGGTTGGACGATCCGCTTCGTGGCGGCAGTCGTGCTCGTGGCCTGGACGAGCGTCGCCTGGGACATGACGATGCGGCGGCACCGCGTCGAAGGCGTGCTCGTCGCCGACAAGGCCGTCATCCGCAAAGGCAACGGAGAATACTACGATCCGCAACTTGAACAGCCGCTCTCCGCCGGCGTCGAGTTCGTGGTTCTGGAGACCCGATCGGACGTCGAAGGCGCCTCGTGGTACCGCGTGCAACTGCGCAACGGGACGCAAGGGTGGCTGCGGGCCGACCAGGGCGACATCATCTGACCTGCGGCGTCCGCCCGCTGCTGCGCCGGGACCGCCGCAAGCCGCCGCGCAGCGTCTGCCATCCAGACCCGACGTCCGCGGGACGCCGTCAAGCCAGCCAACCCAATACGGCGGCAATCGGGTACACGATCAACTGCACGAGCGGCGTCAGAAAGGCGGTCGCCGTCGTCCCCACGATGTCAAGGAACATCCCCAGCAGTCCCGCGAGGTTCTCCAGCGGATTGAACATGGATATGGCCCTCATGATGCACCGGGCGATCCAGGCCCACGGTCCTTCGGTTGCCCGCGCGCGGCGATTGTAGCCCTGGCGATCGACTGGGCAACAGCGACCGCCGCACCGACCGTGAGCTTCGTTGTCCTGCATCTCGTGTGTGAGCCCGCGGGCCGGCGTGCGTTCCTTATATGTATGGTGGAGGCGAGCCGGGAGGGCTGCGCGCCGATTCCTGCCGTCATAACTGCGCTGAGGGGATCGCCCTGAGTCGGGCCTCTGAGCCGACGTCGGCGGCTGCGCGCCAGAATCGCCCCCCGCAGATAGCGAACCCGGAGGCCGTGCCACGGCGTCGCGCTGGTTTGCCCGATGCGGATATGGCCCGCACGGTCTCGACCCTGTAAGATCATCCGTTTCGACGCCCTGCTTAGCTTCAGAAGGTCAAGGGGCCGGGCTCTGAGCGAATAGGAACCGTAACAGAGGGAACATGATGAACGCGACAAGTCGACGCAGCGGATGGAGGAAGGTGCTCATGACGGCGCTGGTCCTCGGGATGACGGGTGGTTTGGCATGCGGCCCCACCCCTGACAAGGCTTGCACGGACGACTCGGCGGTCCAGGAAGGCAAGACGCTCCCGGAGCGCAGCGAGATTGACGCAAAGTACCTGTGGGCGACCGAGACGATCTACCCAAACGTCGAAGCTTGGGAGAAAGACTTCGAAGTCCTCCAGGCGATGGTGGATCAGGCGGACAAGTTCAAGGGGACGATGGGCAAAGGGCCGAACGAGCTGTTGACGGTGCTGCAGTTCCGTGACCAGCTCGAGCCACGTCTGGAGAGGCTTTACGTCTATTGTTCGCTCGTGTCGGATCAGGATACGCGTGCGGGCGAGCCGCAGGCGCTGAAGAACCGCGTTCGCTCCTTGTTCGTCAACTACGGCGCCAAGACGTCGTGGCTCGCCCCAGAGATGACCGCCATTCCGTTCGAGACGATTCAGTCCTGGATGAAGGAGAATGCCAAGCTCGCCCTGTACGCGCAGTATTTCGACAACGTCTTTCGCCAGAAGAAACATATCCTCTCGACGCGAGAGGAGCAGCTTCTGGCTTGGACGGGCGAAGTTCGATCCACGCCGTACAGCGCCTACAACTACTTGTCGAACGCCGACATCAAGTTCCCCAAGATCAAGGACGACAAGGGCGAGGAGGTCGAGCTCGACGATTCCGCGTTCTACCTGTACATGCGGTCGACGGATCGCCGGGTGCGCAAGGACGCCTACAACGCCATCGTCGGCGAGTACGCGACCTACCGCAATACGGCCGCGGCGCTGCTCAACGGAGCCGTGCAGAGCCACATCCTGGACGTGCGAGCGCGCAGCTACGACAGTTGCCTGGCGGCGGCCCTCGACGGCAGCAACATTCCGGTCGACGTCTACAACACGCTGATCAAAACGGTCAACGACAACTTGCCGCTGCTGCACCGCTACCAGTCGATTCGCCGCAAGGTGCTGAAGCTGGACGACGGCGTGCATGCTTATGACCTGTTTGCCCCGCTCGTCGAGGAACAGAAGTTCGAGGTGAACTACGAGGGCGCCGTGGACGAAATCCTCGAAGCCCTGCACCCCCTCGGCACCGAATACGCGACCGCCATGAAACGGGGCTTCGATTCCCGCTGGGTTGACGTGTTCCCGACCAAGGGTAAGAAGAGCGGCGCGTACTCCAGCGGCACGTTTCTGACGCAGCCGTACATCCTGCTCAACTTCCACGGCGGCTACGAGGACATGTCCACGCTGGCCCACGAGATGGGGCATTCAATGCATTCGTTCTTCTCGCGGGGAACGCAGCCCTACGTTTACGCCGACTACGACATCTTCTGTGCCGAGGTCGCCTCGACGTGCAACGAAATCCTGCTTCAGCAGTACGTTCTGGAGCGAACGACGGATCCGAAGGCGAAGCTCTATCTGCTGGTCGAGTTCCTGGAGGGCATCCGCGGGACCGTCTTTCGCCAGACGATGTTCAGCGAGTTCGAGCAGCGCATTCACGAGATGGCCGAGGCGGGCCAGCCGTTGACGGCCGACAGCATGAGCGCCGCGTACGGCGAGATCATGAAGCGGTACTATGGGCCGGACTACACGCACGACGCCCTCGTCGATAGCTACTGGATTCGCATCCCGCACTTCTACTACGACTTCTATGTATACAAGTACGCGACGAGCTACTGCGCCGCGTCGCAGATCGCCAATCGCATCCTTGCGGGCCAGCCGGGCGCGGTCGAAGCGTACTTGAACTTCTTGAAGTCCGGCAGCAGCGAGTACCCGATCGAGCTACTGAAGGGTGCAGGCGTCGACATGACGACGCCCGAGTACATCCGGGCGGCAATGACGATCTTCGAGGATCTCCTGAATCAAACCGAAGAACTCACCGCCAAGATGTAGGCGATGGCCGACGCTTGCCGCGCCGTGCTCATGACGACGGCGCGGCAAGACGGCACGGGCCGTCGGAGGTTTGCGCAGGACAGCGGGCGCGGTCAGCGGGGACGCCGAAGCGAGGCCGGCAATCTGCTTGACTCGGCAGGGACCTCAGCCGTATCGTGCCTGTGTACAAGATGCGCGCGAGAGAAGCCGCCATCTGATGTTGCCCGCCTCGCCCCAACGATCCGCTTCAAGAGCGGCGTTTGTCCTGCCTCGTAGAACGGAGAACTCAACGATGAACAGCACGAATCGCAAGGGTGTCGTTGTCGTCGCTGCCTGCGTGGGTCTGGCGATAATCTGGGCGTGCGACGGCTTCACGTTCAGCTTCACGTTCTCCGTGCCGAAAAGCGCGGAGGCCACCGCGACGCAGTACCTGGCGATGCCGGCCGGAGCCGGCCTGGTCGTCAACAACGAAAACGGCAGCACGCGGGTGACGGTGGATGCCTCAATCAGCCAGGCGGAGATTGAGATCACGCGGATCGCCTTGGCGGATACCGAGGCGGAGGCCGACGATCTGCTCGAGAAGATCGTCGTGCAGGTGACGGCTCCGACGGGCGGCGACAACAACCTCCGCATCAGCGCGCCGAAACCCGAAGAGGCGACCGGCCACGACGCCGACTGGCAATTCGAGCTGGTCGACGATGAGCTCAACATCACCGGCGTGTTGAATTCACGGCTCGTGGCCATCGTCCGACTTCGCATCAAGATTCCGCCGAACCACGCCGTGGACGTCACGAGCCAGAACGGGGCCATCCGAGCGGTCAATCTGGATACGGCAAGCAGTTTGACAACGGGGAACGGCTCGGTTCGGGTGAGAAACGCCTCCACGAACGTCACGGTCCGTGCGGACAACGGCGCCATCAACGTCGAGGATCATCGCGGCACGCTGGACGCTCAGACGGACAACGGCTCGCTCGACGTCAACGTGGACGCCTTGGCGGCAGGCCAGCAGGTCATTGCCAGGACCCAAAACGGCAACATCGAGGCTCTGCTGCCGAGCGATATCGACGCAGAGCTGACCGCCGAGACTGAGAACGGCTTCGTCGACTTCGACCGTGACGATTTCGACGACGTACCTGCTTCCGATATCCGGACGAGGCGAGTCACGGCCACGCTAAACGGTGGGGGCCCCACGATCGACCTCGATACGGGCAACGGCTGGATCGAGATTGACGGCGGCTGAGTCGCCTTCGCTCAAGGAGAGAGGGAGCCCAGGCTTGGGGGCGCGTCGTGGGTCGTCCAAGCCAAGCTCCTAGGTGAGCCGTCACGACGTGCCGGATCTGCCATCCTGAAGTCTGCGGTCTTGAACAGAGAAGTCCCATAAACAACCTTTCTTTGCTGATTGCTGGCTGAGGTTGGCTAGGGAATGAATTACGGATTATTTATCCGCAATTCCGGCTTGACATTCCGATAGGTTAGTCTATGATCCGGCTTGACGGATATCCTGTATCCATGCAACGCCTTTGTATGGCTTGAGGAAGGGAGCTTGACCGACGTACTTCTAGCTTTGTCAGACCCGATACGTCAGGACTTGCTGCACCTGCTATCGGCAGAGGAGCTGGTGGTGGCGGAAATCGTGCGCATTGTCCGTCAGCCCCAGTCTACCGTCTCGCGACATTTGAAAGTATTGAGGGGCGCCGGACTCGTTTCCCAGCGACGAGCGGGGACGCGGATGCAATATCGGGCCGTAGAGCCGATGGAGGATAACGACAGTCTGCATCGCGTAGTCGCCGATTGGTTACGACGGGCGCCCATGCCGAAGCGCCTCGAACAAGGCCTCGCGGCCGTACGAAGCGCCCGACGAGACGATTGAGCGGGAGTTTGACCTTGGCTGAGTCGAAACCCAGCGTTGG
>CAZERK010000090.1:320-10270 GCA_964514515.1 uncultured Planctomycetaceae bacterium | reverse complement strand
GGCGTTTGAAATCACGCCGCTAGAGTCTCCCTACCTAGATGATAGTCTATTCGTGGCGTATCCTTAAAGCCTCCAGGCGGCAGCAAATGCAAACGCCGTCAAGTTATCTCGACGGAGTCCCGCTGTGCGACGGCCGTCTCCAGGTTGCCGTCTCACCCATCTACGCCACGCGCAATCTGTATGTCGGCCCGCTGTGAAGGGATCCCACGCACCACCCTCTGTCCCTGGCGCCTGCGGCGCTGTGACCTGCCGGGGAGGCGCGGCGCGTCGCCACGCGGATGACTGTCTCGGCCGTCGCGAGACGCACCCGCAAGCCCTGATCCGGGCATCCAGAGAGCCCCGTGCATGTTGGCCGAGACCTCACCACCCGAGCAGCCCGAGAAAATGGGGACAGGCGCTTCACGGGATGCCAACTTCGGTGGAACCTGCCGCCCTCGGCCCGGAGCCCGTTCCCGCTCTCTGCGGACTGATAACCGGATAACGCTGACACGGCGTCCACGCCTCTCGCACAGGTCGCGGCCGATCTGCGGTCGCCCTGGCCCGAGTCACCTCAGACCGCCGCGTCACGTTTGCGATCGCCGTCCTGCAACGCGTCGTCCATCAAGGCCGCCCCGATGAGTCTCCCCGACCCGAAAGGCCGACCGAGCTTCGGACGTCGCGCACGCCGCCCCTAAGCCAGTGATATCGGTCGAATCCGCCCGCGATCGCATATCGACGATTCCGGCTTTCACACCCTTTGCGGCCTAACGCGCGGTGGACGCGACTGTCGCCGTCCGATGGGCAGCCGCCGGTGCGACTTCTCGCGGGAATGTCTCGGGCCGCAAGGAGACCCCGCATCCGGTCGGCAATAACGCAAGCGCTTCTTCTCTTCAGGGTCGCATCGCGGATCAGAGGCCGAGCCAGCCATCATGTGCGCCCTTCAGAAGTCAGAGCTTCTGGCGAAGCTGCTTCAAGAAACCGAGCAGGACGGGCATCGGGAGCGTCGGCAGGCCGTAGCCCGTCAGATCCTCCTTCATCATTGCATCGATGACCGCCGCCGCCTGCGACTTGTGCTTGGTCAACACGGACGACAGGCGTGCCGCCGCCTCCAACTCCCCGGTGCTCATCGCTTCCACGAACCGCACGACGAGGGCGCTGAGTTGTTTCGAGGTGGGTGACGCCGGCTGACCGACCTTCGCGACGCGCGTCTGCTTGGGCGCGTCTGCCGGCGGTTCCTTGTCCCGCAGGAGGCTGCGCTGGTAGGCGGCATCCTCCATCGCGGCACGCTGTCGGCGACTCTCCTCGGTCGGGTCCAACGGGGCAAGCCCGTACTCGTCGTCTTCAGCGACCGGTCGTGGGATGTACGCCGCGCCTCCGCAATGTGGGCACCGACCGGTGCTTCCTGCCTTGTCTTCCGGCGCCTTGATGAGCTTGTCGCAATGCTCGCAATGAAACTCAATCGCCACGGTCGCTCGCTCCGATGAGCCGCGAGGCCTCGATGCAATCGCGCCCCGAGGTCCAGAACCTGCCCTGCTCCGTTGACAGTCCGTCGCGTCGGCCCCCTGCGGGCGACGCAGGTTCGCCAGCAGCGCTCGACTCCCTCATGCACCGGCCGTCCCGGCACGCCGGGAACGCGACGGCCCGGCGCAAATCGGTCCAGACTCCGCCGCGTCATGAGAAAGGCCGGCCGTCGTGGCTCGCACCCACAAACGCGATCGCCCTTCACAGATTCAGCCGACCGCCGCCACCTCAAGTGCGCGAGCGCGGAACCGAGGACCGCCGCGGACCCCGCCTTCCTCCTGATGAACTGAGAAGCGCTCCTTGATCGAGCATCAGACGGTCCCGCGCCCGGGCGATGTGCGCTCTTTCGACTTCCGCAAGCGCCATATCAATCGTACCGGAATCTCGTCGAATGGCAACGATTCCCGTATCCGCTTCTCCACGAACCGCCGGTACTGTTCGCGTACGAGAGCGGGATTGTTCACGAATAGGACAATCGTCGGGGGAGAGACGGAGGCCTGCGTGGCGTAGTAGATGCGCGGTCGAGCCCCGCGCTTATCCGCCGAAGGCTGATGCGCGGCCAGCGTCTCCTCGACGGCCCGGTTGAGCTGCCCCGTCGTCACCCTTTGCTGGGCCTGCTTGAAGAGGCTCGCGGCGAGGTCGATCGCCGGGCGGATGTTCCTCGCCTCGGTCGCGGTCGTGAAGGCGATCGGAGCGTACTCGAGATGCGGGAGCGTCTTGGACAGGTACCGGCCGTATTCGTCGACGCCGGCCTTCCCCTTGGCCAAGTCCCATTTGTTAACGACAAGAATGCAGGGCTTGAACGCCTCGACGAGGCCATGCGCGAGCTTCTTGTCCACCTCGCTGATCGGCGCGGTCGCGTCGATCAGAAAGAGCACGACGTCCGCCCGACGAATCGACGCCAACGCCCGCGAGTACCCGTAAAACTCAATCCCGGTCTTCTGCTTGCGCTTCTTGCGCACGCCGGCCGTATCGATGGCCACGAACTCCCGGCCGTGCAGCGTGAAGCGAACGTCTACGGAGTCACGCGTCGTGCCCGGGACCTCGCTAACGATGACGCGGTCCTCGCCGGCCAAGGCGTTGATGAACGTGCTCTTGCCGACGTTGCGTCGTCCGATGAGGGCCAGCCGCATGACGGGCTGGGGCTTCTCGTCCGCCATCGTCTCGGCCAGGTGCGAGGCGATTACATCCATCAGCTCGCGCCGCCCTCGACCATGCAAGGCGGAGACGCAGACGGGCTCGCCGAATCCCAACGCGGCCAGCACGCCGCTGCGGTGACGGTGCGAGTCGGCGTCGGTCTTATTGGCAACCAGGACGATGGGGAAGCTGACGCCGCGTAGCAGCCGCGCAACCTCCTCGTCGAGCGGCGTAATCTCCTCCTGCACGTCCACGACGAACAGGATGAGCTGGGCCCCGGCGATGGCGTAGCGGATTTGGGCCTCGACGTGCTCGGTCAGGTCGTCATGGTCCTCGATTCCGTAGCCGCCCGTATCGACCAGCTCGAAGTACCGTTCGTCCAGGTCGCACACGGCGCTGACGCGGTCCCGCGTCACGCCGGCGGTCGGATCGACGATGCTGATCCGTTGGCGAACCAACATGTTGAACAGCGAGCTCTTGCCGACGTTCGGACGGCCCACGATGGCGACGGATGGAAGCGACATGGGCGCATTCTAACCGCGACGGCCGGCGGCGTGCATCCGGGCCGTCGCGATCCACGCCCCGCGGCCCCACGATCCGCAGGCGCACGAGGCGTCCGGCTGACCCCTGGCACGCCCACGTATGTGCTTGGCGTGTGCGCTTCTGTCAGAGCCGCGACCGCCTGTTCGTGGCACTACCTGGACCGAAGACCGGGGGCTCGCACGCTCAACGCAAGCTGTTCGGCGGGCAGGTCGCAATCTGATCGAGCTGCTCGATGACGATCTGCGGGGAGTCGCCCACGAGCGAGAGCGTCCCGTCCACGTAGATGTAGTTCGGCTTGCCGGGGCCGACGAACTCTCGCTCGACGAAGGCGCCCAGGGCTCGTGCCGTCGGCGGGAAGAGGGCGGAAAGCGGCTGCCGCGGACTGCCGATCTGGATCAAGATGGCCCCATCGGACTGGTGAAACGACCGCGTGAGGTCGCCGAAGATCTGCGCTCGCGTCTTCGTCCGGGCGAGCGCCACGATGTCAACGTAATCAAACCGGCAACTGAGGATGTCCTCCCCCATCGCCGTCGCCAAGCGATAGCAGGCGACCTGTCCCGCCCGCAGCAGCCAATACGACTTGAGCGACGCGTAGTCTCCCCGTCCCCCCAAACCGCCCCAGATGCCGCGCCCCTCCAATCGAGCCCATTGCTCGGCCCGCTCCATCTCCTCGCGGTGGATGGGCGGATGGCCGTACTTAGGAAAGCAGGGGCTCCAGCCCTCGCGGACCAGGCGGACGTTGTAGTTGTCGCCGTTGACGAAGACGTAACCGAGCAACCGGCCGCTGTTGCTGAGCATGATATCGTTAGCGGGGAACTCGAGGACGACGTCCTTGACGTCCTTGAAGTAAGACTCCCGCGCCCAATGCAGGGTCCGACGCCCGAACTCCGTCGCCGACCGCGGCCCGCCGAAGCTGCCGATCTCAGGGTCCACGTCCAACAGGCGAACCGGACGCGGCTGACCTTCCCATTCCACACGGATGCTGTTGCTGTCAAGGACTCCGAGGAACGGGCAAGCGCGCTGCAAAGACATCCGTTCTCCCCCTGTAGTCCCAATCTGAACGAGGCGCTCGGCCGCCAGGGACCTAGAGGTGTTCGCCGCGTTTCCCCTGCCAAGCGACGCATTCGCCTACGAAATCGACGTTCTTTCCTCGCCAGACGCCCTCCATCAGCCGACCCGAACCAGCTCCGGGCAGCCCTGGCGCCGCTCGACTCCTCGGCCGTCACGTTGTGATGCGATCCGACAGCAGGAGGCCATGCTCTCGATCAGGCACCGCCCCTCAATCACGGAGGCTGGTCCTCGCCTGGTCGAGGACGACGGGATAAGGCTTGTTGTCGCGAACGCTCATACCGTGCCCCTGTCGAGGACGCCGGAAAGGCGCATCAAACCTCAAGTTGTCGCATCTTTCTCAGTAACGGCCGAAGACGTGGAACCGTCCCGCGGTCCGTTCGGCTCTCTCGGGTTATCGGCCTCATCTTACCTTCCGCAGGCCCGTTTTTCAAGGTTTGCGCGGCCTTCGACCGGCATCGACACAGCCGTCCGAGCAGGTGACCGCATCGCGGACCAGGCGTCCAACCGCATGGCTCCCGCGTCGACTTGGGCGCCTGCCTCGCCTGGCGCTACGCAGATCGACAGCCGCCGTCGCCGCGTCTTCCGCGGCATCGCCGACCGGATTGGCAGTATTGGCAGACGCCGATTCTGTCCAGGCGAGCGTTGCGACGTGCCGATATCAGGGTACGATCGCCGCGGAAGAGGGCCCTTTGACGCAAAGGGCGACGGGGGTGGGTATGCGCGACTGGCGTCCGACCCACGCGCCTCCCCGCGACGGTTCCCCTTAAACCATGAAAGCGCGTGAGATGCCGGAATCTGCGAGCATGATCCGTCGCGCCCGAACGCTGAGAAACTGCGGGTTGGTCGCCGTGCTGGTCGTCTGCACGTTTACCTGGGTCGCCGTCTTGAGCTTCGACCCGGCCGACTGGCCCAACACGTCCGTCTGGCCGCGGCCAACGCCGCTCAGCAATGCCTGCGGGCGCGCCGGCGCGTGGATCGCATTCAATCTCTTCTACCATCTTGGGGCAGGCGTCTACGTACTCGTCGGTGTCCTGACGGTTGGAGCCTTGGTTCGGCTAGCAGGCCAGCGTATGGGCGAAGCGCCGTTACGCCTTGCCGGATTGTGCTTGTTGGTGACGGTAACCGCCGCCTGTTCGGCGATGATCGGTACGGCCGGCTCGGAGGGCTTGCTCGAGGGACCTGGCGGCATTCTTGGCATCGCCGTCGCATCCGTCCTGACAAGCTATTTCTCCAAGATCGGAGCGTCGTTGTTCTTGGCGGCCGCAGCTATCGTTGGTCTGCTCTTGATGTCCGACGACCTGCTGCTGCGCCTTCCGAGAGACGTCGTCGGTTTGTGCAGGAAGGGCGTCCGCACGATCGATGCGATGCGACGCGCCGGGCTTCGCCGGCCCGCATTGGTTCCCACGCTCATGGGTGCGGGGACCGTCTCGTCGACGTCACGGCCGAGCCGGCCGGCCAAGGGCGGAGGCGGTGCCGGGACGGGCGCGACAAACGAGTCGGCGTCGGCCGGGACCGACGACGCGGAAGAGGACGAGGTGGCGACAAACGGACGCCCCGAGGCAGAGGCGGACGACGGCGAACTCGACCGGGACGACAAGGATGATGCGTACGAAGAGGAGGATGGGGACGAGCTTGAAGACGACGAAGAGGCGGAGGACGACGAGGACGCGGACGAGGAAGAGGAACGCGAAGGAGACCAGCGCCGCCACCGCAGGGTGCCTGAACGAGAACTGATCATCCGAATGCTCGGCAAGGACCGCACGCCGGACAAGCTGCCCAAGAGCCCTTGGCCAAAGGAACTCGGCGACTACGTGCTGCCGCCGTTGAGCCTCCTACGCGATCCCGATCCGCACCAGTCCGCAGATCAGGAGACCGTCGTTCGCGACCAAGCCGCTACCCTGGAGCGGACGCTCGCGGAGTTCCGCGTGGACGTCCGCGTGGTGGAGATCGATACCGGCCCGGTCATCACGATGTTCGAGTTGGACATCGCCGCCGGCACGAAGGTCAGCCAGATCAGCTCGTTGGCCAACGACATCGCCCGTGCGCTCAAGGCGACGGCGGTGCGCGTCGTCGCCCCCCTGCCGGGCAAGAACACCGTGGGCATCGAGGTGCCGAACCCGCACAAGGAGGTCGTCTGCCTCAAGGAACTGATCACGCTGAGCGGCGTCAAGGCGACGAAAATGGCCTTGCCCGTCTTCATCGGCAAGAACGCCAGCGGCGACCCGCTCATCGGCAACATCGCCAACATGCCGCACCTGCTCGTGGCGGGCACGACGGGCAGCGGCAAGTCCGTCGCGATCAACGCCTTGATCATGTCGCTGCTGATGACGCAGCGGCCCGACCACGTGAAGCTGATCCTCGTCGACCCGAAGATGGTCGAGCTGTCGGTGTTCAAGGACGTGCCGCACCTGATGTGCCCGATCGTTACCGACATGCAGCAGGCGGAACTGATCCTCGAATGGGCGGCGACCAAGATGGACGAGCGATACGAACTGCTCGCCGAGGCCGGCGTCAAGGATATCGGCTCCTTCAACCGACTGGGCAAGGAGGAGGTTTATCGCCGCTTCCAGCCGACCACGGAAGAGGAACGGCTCCAAATCCCGACGCACCTGCCGTACATCGTCATCATCATCGACGAGCTGGCGGACCTCATGATGACCAGCGGCAAGGAAGTCGAGCACCATCTCAGCCGCTTGGCGCAGAAGAGCCGGGCGGTCGGCGTCCACCTCGTCGTCGCCACGCAGCGGCCCCAGGCCAACGTCGTGACGGGCCTCGTCATGAGCAACCTGCCGTGCCGAATCGCCTTCCGCGTCGCCAGCCGCATGGACTCGCGGATCGTGCTCGATCAGAACGGTGCCGAGGTCCTCCTGGGCGAAGGCGACATGCTTTACCTGCCGCCGGGCTCGTCCAAGCTGCTCCGCGCGCAGGGGACGTACCTCGCAGACGACGAACTCCGAGCGGTGCTCGCCGACCTGGCGTCCAAGGCCAAGCCCGAATACCACCACGAACTGCAGCGGCTGCGTCCGGACGGAGACCCCACCAGCGGCGAACGCGATCCGCTCTTCGATCGCGCCGTCGACATCATCGTTGAGACCCAGCGCGGCAGCGTCAGCCTGCTGCAGCGCCGCATGGAAGTCGGCTACTCACGGGCCAGCCGCCTGATCGACCAGATGGCCGCCGCCGGCATCGTCGGCGAATACAAAGGCAGCCAGGCGCGCGAAGTCCTGTTGACTCAGAAGGAATGGGACCGCATCCGCAAGCAGCGCGATCGTGAAATAGCCAGCGGGGGATATGAAGTCGACCTTGGATCGAGCCGTGACGACGCCCGCAGCGATCCGCACCTCCTCGATCAGGCGGAAGAAATCTCCAGCGCCGCCGCCGACTGATCCACGCCTTTCCGACGGCGCCGGCCTTCCTTGAATCCTGCGACGGAGCAAGGACTTACGTCCAGCGCAGCTCGCCCTTGCGCGCAGCATCGGCTCCTGGGACCGACGCAAAAAACTGCTGTGCGCGCCCACGACCTCCGGCGGCCGCGTCATCGCCATCGCGTGTCGCCGGCGCACCCACCTCTCGTTGCAGCAACCTGTCAGCTTGCGCGCCCTGGTCTGCCTATCCCGACGGATTCGTCTGATTCACGAATGGCCGTCCGACGGACTGCCCCGTCCTCTTATGGGAAGCAAACGGCTCTCGCCTTCCTCTGCTGAAACAAGGCCCCTGGAGTGCCGTCGGAGGTGTCAGACGTTCGGCGGTGTGACGGCACCCGGGGGCCGGCCTGACGAATCGAGAAAGCGTCGGTCGCCGGTACGGAAAAGCGAGCCAAGAGGACGAAGCGGCGGGAGGGGAAGCCACACCCGGAAGCTGACGGCGGGACGTCGGCATCCATCGCTCACAAAAGCGAATCGGTTGGACCGGTGAGAGTTCGCCGGTCCTGAAAGCGGATTGTCAGGGGAGGCGACGAAAGTCGCGGGAGGACACGAACATGCAGGCATGCAAGGTTATGTGGATGGTTGCGATCGTCAGCACGGCGACGCTGGCGTGTTTGACGCCGGCGTATGCCATCGAGGCGTGCTGCTTTCCGGATGGGCATTGTGAAGACCTCGAACCAAGCATGTGCCTGCAGCGAGGCGGGCAACCGATGGGACCGGGCACGAACTGTCTCGTCGTCATCTGCCCGCTGCATGAGTTGGGCGCCTGCTGCTACGGCGACTTCTTCACGCAATGCGTCGTGGTCGATCCGCAGACGTGCGACCTGCAATTCCAGGGTCAGTGGAAAGGGCCGGGGACGAACTGCGATGACTTGAACGGCAACTACGTCGCGGACGTTTGCGAAGGCGGCACGGAACTGGGCGCGTGCTGCTATGGCACGGTGGCGCCTCTGTGCGTCATCACGGACCCATAGTCGCGGACCTTTGCGAGGCGCGCATCGATCTGGGCGCGTGCTGCTTCGGCGACGATCCCGTCCACTGCGTGATCACGGATCCGATCACGTGCGCGGACCAGTTCAACGGTCTGTGGATGGGGCTCGGAACCAACTGCGACGACCTGGACGGCAACACCATCGCGGACATCTGCGAGCAAGGGCCGGAAGACTACGTAATCGAGTTCTCGCTGGACATCGGCTCGGATACGGAATTGAGCGACCCGATGTGGCCGGACCCCGATCTTGAGGTATTTGATCCCGGCGACGTCTATTGGTGGCGCGGCCCCCTGCTCCCGGTCTGCGGACTGGACGGTTTGGCCAGGCCCCGAACCCGAATCCTCCGGACTGCGGCCAGCCGCCGTTTACGCGCGTGCCCGTCGGCCAAGGCTCTCCGAATAAGTACCGCGAATACTTCGACCTGGACGGACACGATCAATTGGACGTTTCGCTCCACGAGCAATTCGAGCTGCACGGGCAGCCGCTCAGTATGCCGATTCCGCCCTGGCCATCCTCCTGCATCCACACGCCGAAGTACCTGTTGATCTCCTATGACGACGATCAGGCGCCCGGTTGGCCGGCCAACGACGTGCCGACGACCGTGCCGTCGCCCACGGGCCGGGTCTATGGCTCCGCGATGGCCCAGGATGAGGTCATCGAGGTCAACCTCCAAGTCATGCCGGTGCCGCCCTATCCGGTGATGGGCATCTACCCCTTCGCCGACGAGGTCGGCGTCCACCAGAGCATGGCGCCGGATCCCAACAACATCGAAAACGAGGAAGACGATGACGTGGACTCGCTCGACATCGTGCCGCACGAGGATGCATGCCCGTTCTGGTACTTCACGGCGGATCACGAGGCCTACCAGTTCACGCTCGATCCCGGCGACGTGTACGAAGTCCTGCCCGGCGGCGGCTTCGTGCTCGTGGTTGACGACGTGAACAACCTCGGCATCCCAGATTCCACCGACGTCGATGCGTTCGAATTCACGTGGCTGGAGCATCCGGAGTTCGGCGCCGGCCTCGCCCTGCTCTTCAGCGTCGACGAGAACGACCCGCTGACGCCCCAGGACGAATCGGGCGGGCTCGATCCTCGCACGATCTACGGATCGTTCCTGACCGGCTTCTTCTTCCCAGTCACGGAACCGCTCATGGACGATATCGATGCGCTGACGATCTGGCACCGGCCGTTGCACGAAGACCGAACCGGCGCCTGCTGCCTGCCGGATGGCACCTGCGCGGACGGCTGGACCCTCGCGCAGTGCGCAGCAAACGGCGGCCTG
>CAZERK010000090.1:0-308 GCA_964514515.1 uncultured Planctomycetaceae bacterium | reverse complement strand
AGGGGCCCGGCACGCTGTGCGCGACGACCAACTGCTGCGTCACGTGCCCCGGCGACGTGAACAGCGATGGGCGCGTCAACGGGCTCGACATCCAATGCTTCGTGGACTGCATCCTGAATGGCTCGGCGATGCCGCCCTGCAACTGCGCGTGTGCGGACTTCAACGGATCCGTCCCGCCCGGCATGGACGACGTGCAGCCGTTCGTGCAGGAGCTGCTGAACACGACGGTCTGTCCGTAAGGCAAGCGTGGGAGTCTTGAAGGTCTCTCGTTCCGGTGAGAGCGGCCGCGTGTCGTCGGCTCGCCCCCT
>CAZERK010000089.1:2533-10279 GCA_964514515.1 uncultured Planctomycetaceae bacterium | reverse complement strand
TGCTCCGTCCGGAGTTGTATGCATGACCGGCGTCGCCCATCAGGACCCAAATCGGCATGAAGCCGTGGCGCAGGCCGACGGCCCGACAAGCAGCGCCGTCAAACTGCCCGCGCACGAGGTCGTGCCTGCTCACCTGCTAAACGGCGGCGAAGTCGTGCATTTCGCCATCAAGCCGTCGCCCTGGTTCGTGCTCATCGTGTCCTTGCGATGGCTGGCTTTGGCGGCCGTGATCGCCGTCCTGAGCGGCATGGACGTCGTACCGTACGCCTACCGCTGGTACTTCTACCAACTGGCGGCAGTCGTCGCGGGGGCTCGGCTGGCCTGGGGCATCTTGGAATGGGTCTCCCGGCTTTACGTGCTGACCGACCGTCGGGTCATGCGCCTGCGCGGCGTCTTCAACGTGGAGCTGTTTGAATGCGGCCTGGATCGCCTGCAAAATACGTATGCCAGCTTCAGCGTGCCCGAACGCATCACCCGCGTCGGAACGATTACCTTTCAGACGGCGGCCGCCGGCGGCGCAGGCCCGGGCGGGACGGCCTCGTGGCGGGTCATCTCGAGGCCCCTGGAGATCCATGAGAAGCTGCGCCAGGCCATCCGCCGGACCCGCAATCGAGGCAACAACGGACTGTAACGCCATGCCAAACGGATCATCGATCAGTCGAACGACTCGGCGCTTCGTGATGGCCGTCGCTCTGTGCGGCGCGACGTCCTTTGCATCGCTCCAGCTGGCCGCGGACCAGCCGCCCGCTCGGCGGCACCAACAGCGACAGCCTGCTTCAGACGTGCAGCAGCAGGAGCAACAGGCCAAGCAGCTTCAGGAAGATGCAGAGTCGATGGGCGCCTGGGACCAGCAGCAGTTGCTGCTCGACCAGGCGACCGACAACGTCTTCGTGCAGCAGGGCTGGAACTCGGAGCCGGACCAATACGCCCGATCGCTCGCCCGGGAGATCAATCAGGTCCCGCTCTGGCAGCCTCACCAGCGACAGGAGGTCTTTCTGAACGGCCTCCAGACTCGCTACGACCTGACGCAGGACCAGCGCGTTTCGCTGGACGCCAATATCCGGCACGAAGCCATGATGGTGACGGCTCGGCATTTCAAGGACATGATGCCCGTGGTGATGGAAATCGTGCGAACACGGGCCAGCGGCGAGCCTTTCACCGCCGAACAGGTCCAGCGATGGTCCGCCGCGCTCAAGCCCATGATGGACGACTCGCTCCAATCCGTGCAGCGCGTGACGGAGAAGATGAAGGGCGACATGACGCCGGATCAGAAGCGCAGGCTCGATGCCGACGTCGACGCGCTGGTCAAGCGCCATGACGACATGGTCAAGCAGGTCGAACGCTGGCAGGCCGGGCTCTGGACGCCGGAGGATTGGGGCTTGCAGGACGATCCCCTCCATGCCGCTGCGATGGCGGAGGTTCGGGCCAAGGAGGCGCAGAAAAACGCGCTGGTCGAGGCAGCGGCGGTGAAACGCCGCTTGGAGGACGGCCTCAACCTCGCCGACGAGTCCGACTGGGACAAATACGTCAAGCGGTTCTGCAACAAATACGAATGCACGGACGCCCAGCGGACGACGGCTGAGGCGATCCTGAAGCAGTCCAAGCAGGAGGCCTTCGGTTATCGCGCGGCCCGTGGCGAACAGATCGTGAAATGCGAGGACTCCATCCGCACGGCGACCGACAGCCGCACGCGCCAGGCCAACGAGGCCGAGCTGCGACGGCTCCTGACGCCCGTCGAAGACATCTTCAACCGGCTGAAGGCCCGGCTCCACGAACAGGTCCTCACGACCCAGCAGCGCAAGCGCTTCCCGGACGAGCCGGCGAAGCCGTCGCAGGACGGTCCGTGAACCAGGTTCGGCCGCGGGCAGGCGACTTAATTATCGGCAGCGGACAGCTTCCTCGCATCGAGCGGCTCGTCCCGATTGAGCCCGCCTGAAAACACCGATACCGATAAGGCCCTTCTTCCGAAGGGGAGATAGCAAAGCAGCGTTCTGCGCGCGGTGCGGGTTGGCCGCGGGACTCGGTGCCAGGTTTTGCGAACCCGGGGTCCCGGCAGATGCACGGCGTTCGCGTACGTGTTTGGCGTGGCGGGCAGAGCCGCACATGTAGCGCTCCCGGCCCGCCGGGACGGCCGACCCAGGACAGAACGGAAGGCCATCGGCAGCAAGCGTCGGCCGCAGGGGGCCCGACGCTACATGCCAAATACGTGCGCGTTCGTAGAACGCGGAACGGACCGCCGTCGCGCAGTCGCCAGGACGCGTCACCTTGCGGAACCAGACGATGCAGGGCAGGCTTTGCAACCGGAGTTCTTACATGGCGGATAGGACGAGCATGAAGAGCGGCCGATGGGCGATTGCTGCGGGGCTTCTCATGGCCCTGGGCGCCGTGTCGACGCCGGCGCGCGCGAGCACGGTCGAGCCGATGAGCCTATCGACGATGGCGGATCACGCCGGCCAGGCCATCGTTGGCGAGGTTGCCGAGGTCAATAGCTACCGGGCCGACCGACCGCGGCGGATCGAATCGCTCGTCGTGTTCAAGAACGTCCAGTACCTCAAGGGGCGACAACGCGATTCAACCGACACGTTCAAGCTCGTCGTGCCGGGCGGCGCCATCGGCGACGAACAAATGCGGCTCTGCTGTGCGCCGGCGTTCGCGGTCGGCCAGAAATGGGTGCTGCTGCTGCTGCCGGAGTATCGCACGTTTCCCGTCGTCGGGTTGTACCAGGGCGCCTTCCGAATCGTGGCCGACGCGCAAGGCGATGAGCGCGTGTACTACGAGGTCCACGGCGCGGCGCTGCCCATCACGGGCTTCGACGCCGAGGGCTTCGTGCGAATACGCTGTGGCCGCGGCCCGGACGCGAAGAAGCTCCTGATGGTGGCGAACCATCTGCGACTGAACGATCGCGCGGCCGCTTCGGATGATCGGTCAAGTTCGCCCGGCCGAACCGATGGGCCGGAAGCCATGACCTATCAAGCGTTTCTGTCGCGGCTTCAGCCGGTCCTCGACGCAAGCAAGGCGTGTCGTCTCAGTACTCCAGCGGGACGCAGCCTGGGATTCGACTGCAAGGCCATGCCGTTGGAGACGGCCGCGTCGTGTCGCGCGAAGGACCATCGGCACGGTGCGTCCGCTGTCGCCTCCCAATCGCCTGAACAGACGGGCGAAAGCAGCCGCCAGACCGCGCGTTCGCTGCCCGCCGCCCCGCAGGCCGAGGCCCATCACGTGCGCGTCCGCAGCGACGGTTCGGACGGCGCGGCCGAGAGCCCCGCCGCCTCCGCCGACGCGCCGCCCGTGAAGAAGGAGGCTCGGCGATGAAGACGACGAAGACAAGGATGACGATTCGCAGCCTCTGTCTGTCCGCGGCGCTCGCGGCGTTGGTCTGCATGTCAGGCGACCGGGCGGCAGGCTATTCCTATTTCCTGTACGGCGGGCAGAAGGTCATCTGGGCCGGCGCCGAGAGCGTGCGCTATCTGTCACCCACGACGTTCCCGCCCGGCAGCGACGCCCAGTACCTGCTCGTCGGCGCGATGGGTCTTTGGAATCTCGTTCCGGAGTCAGACTTTCTCTACTACTACAGCCCCGACGGTCTGGACACGATCGACCCCTACGACGGCTACAACGACACGATCGCGGGCGCGCTCGATCCAGGCGTGCTGGCCGTGACGTATATGGTCAATCAGGGACGCTATTGGTTCGACATGGACCAGGTGTTCAGCGTCAACGCGGCCGGCTCGGGCTGGAACTTCGATACGAATCCCGACTGCCAGACGATCACGCAACCGCAGGCCAACGGCATCTCGTTGGTCCTCGTCGCGACGCACGAGTTGGGGCACGCCCTGGGCCTGGGGCACGATCCCATCGGGACCGAGCCGCCCGGCACGCCGTTTTTTGTGCAGACGATGAACCCGGCGTATCCAGCCGGCGGGCCGATCGGGCAGGAAAACATCGTTGAGGTCCATACCGAGGACCGCAGCGGCACGCGTTTTTTATATCCGCATTCGGGGCCGTCGGAGCCGCCGGTCGTCGATCTGGCGTCGGCGTCGTATACGTGGAGCAGCACGCAAGTCGGCAAGGCCGTGCCCATCTTCTTCAGCCCTGCGGCGGTCTATCCCGGCGACGTGCTGTCGGTGCGAAGCGTGATTGAGAACTTCGGCACGACGAACGAGTTCTTCGTGCGCCAAGGCTTCTATCTGTCGCAGGACGACTGGATCGACGTGGACGACACGCTGATCGCCGACGCGACCTGGGATTTGGCCTTCGAGGACGCGATCGACTTCGACGCCGAGATCGACATGCCGACCGACCTGCCCGCGGGCACGTACTACGTCGGCTCGATCTTCGACGACCTCAACGAGGTCGACGAGGAATACGAAGACAACAACGCGGCGCTGTACTGCTCGCCGCTGACCGTCAGCCGTCTGGCGCCGGTCATCAACGAGCTGGGACAGCACATCATCCCGTGCGGCCAGCCGTTCACCAGTCCGGCGCCGACGGTGACGCATCCGCTGAACATGGCTCCGATCACGTGGAGCCTTGTCAACCCGCCGTCGGGCATGGCGATCCATCCTGCGACCGGCGTCGTGTCCTGGCCGAATCCCATCCGGTCCGAGTTCCTTTACACGATCTACGTTCGCGCAACGAATGCGTCGGGAAGCGATACCGAGGTGATGTTCCTCGGCGTGCAGGGCAGCCTGCCGATTATCATACCGATCCCGGACGAGACACGCCCGTGCCACGACGGCAGCAGCTATACCGGCCCGACACCGCAGCTTACCGATCCGCCTTGCATGAGCCCGATTCTCAATTGGTCGCTCGACGCCGGACCGCCGGGCATGACCATCAACCACGCGACGGGCGTCGTCTCGTGGCCGGCACCGATCGCCTCGCCGACGGCGTACACGATCACAATCCGAGCGACAAACTCGATGGGCAACGGCACCGAAACCTGGCAGCTTCTTCTCGAACGCGGCGCCGACGTCGACCGCGACGGCGCTGTCACCGACGCCGACGTGCAGTTCTTCCTCTCCGTTCTGCTCTCGCCACAAACCGCCAGTCCTGACGACCGCGCAGCCTGCGACTTGGACGCCAGCGGTTATCCGGACGGCAAAGACATCCAATTTTTCGTGGACTGCCTCCTCCATCTCTAACCAGCGGTTTTTCGGCCCCCCTTTTTGCCGGCAAAATCGGTTGGACATTCGCGTTCCTGTTTGTGATGTAGTCGTTAGAGGCCGTGAGCCCCGCCGACGCCGCTAAACCGGCGCATCGCTTCGATTTCGACCGCAACCGAGGGGGCGAGCCCGGCAGCCATCGCTCGGATCGAGCGACGGCCGTTTCCGATCGTCGAAAGGCGTTCATCGGCCCGCAGACCACGGGGGACCCAACAGGAGGACCACCGATGCGGCAGGGGTTCACGCTCATCGAACTGGTAACCGTCCTGGTCATCATCGCGGCACTCTCGGCCGTCTCCCTTCCCGTCTATTTGGACTATCGGGACGACGCGCGCGCGTCTGCTGAGAAGGGTGTCGTCGGCGCGGTTCGCACCGCGATCCATTCAACGCGCAGCAACGGCCTGCTGTCCGGCAACGCGTCCTGGCCGCCCGCCCTTGACGCGGCTGCCGCCAACCGCGAGGCTTCGTCAAACAATCCGTTCTTCACCGCCGTGCTCGCGACGCCCGTCACTGACGCGTGGCGAAAAACCGGCACGTCGATGCGTTACGTCGGTCCGACGGGCAACGAGTACGAATACCTGCCGGATTCCGGCAGGTTCGCACTCATCGAAGCCGCCGGCGGCGACGACGAGGATCAACCCCCGCTATACAGCGCGGACTTCGAGGGCGGCGCGGACGACTGGTTCGAAGCCGTTGGGCGAAACTGGGCGGTCGTCGACGGCAAGTACACGGCGGGCCCGGGCGGCGAACATCGGAGCTTCTCCGGCGACACGAGTTGGACGGACTACAGCGTCGTGACGAACGCTAAACTGCTCCAAGGGCAGGGCTTTGGCTTGTACTTCCGTTCAGACGGCCAGACGAACGTCAACGGCTACATTTTCCAGTACGATCCCGGCTATGGATCCGGCGCTTTTCTGTTCCGCAAGATCGTCAACGGGCAGGAACAAGGTCCCTTCGCGGTCGTCCGCGCATCCTCCGATTACGATTGGTACAACGTGGAGCGCCAGATCGAGGTCGTCGTCGAGGGCAACAGCTTCACGGCGAGGATCGACGGCGAGGACGTCTTGACCGCCAGCGACGACACGTACAGCTCCGGAGGCATCGGCCTGCGAACCTGGGGAACGTCCATGGTCGAGTTCGAGGACGTGACGGTTTCGCAGCTTGCTGACTGACCCGCCGTCATCATGCGTTGTCCAACCCGTTGCGTTCTGCAACCTGGGCGAGCCTTTTCGCAGCAGGAACCGGGCTCCGATGCGGCATGACGCAATATTCGACATATCAGAATGTTACAGCACGCATCAGATGTTCGCCGTGCACTTCACATCAAACCACGCATCCTCCTGCATCCGCCCCGAGCTTGCATGCCACCCGCTATCCCCGCGCCGATAGCCGCCCTCCCCGCTCGTCGGCTGGTCCGTCTCAGTTCCTACAAATGAGTCGGCACGCGCGTCTGCCGGGCCTCATGCCGCTCGGACTGAGAAAGAATGCTGGACACCGCGATTTTCTGGATTTAGCATCCTTTGCCGATACAAACAGCAATGCGGTGCGCGGTGGTGGCGTGGCGTCGAACTGGCGGCTTGCCTCCAGAGGGCGTACCGGCAGTTGCGTCGTAACAGTGCTGGATATCGTCGCCAACACAAGTTTGCAGATCAGGAGAGACTGAGTATGTCAATATGCAACTTCTTGCAGTTCTTCACAAACGGCGTACAATCCATGGTGAACTTGGTCTATTGGCAACTGAACGTTCTGTTCGGCATCGCGATCCCGGATGTCAGCACGTGGTTCAATCCGATCTTTCAGCCACTGCTCGGCTGTACTGTCTGATGGACCCTTCGGCCACGCGGTATTCTCGGTCTTGACGTCCGAGAGACAATCCTGCGACGGACCCCGCCTGATCCTGCCGGAGGCCGGGGGCTGGCCATAGCTTGCTGGAGGACAAGACCGGCAGCAGGAAAACCTAGGGTCGATCGGCGCGAGGGCACGGAGATGCCTGACGGGTGCGCACCGACGGCCGCTTCAAGGAGCTTTGGAAATGACTCTGTGCACGCTGTTTCAGCCCCTCGTGTCGTCGCTTCAGTATCTGTTGAACCTGCTGTACGTGCCGCTCAGCTTCCTGGGCATCTCGGCCCCGCCGGTCGCGACGTGGTTCAACCCCATCCTCCAGCCGATCTTCGGCTGCACCGTGTCCTAGGCGCGGGTGCTGGGCAGTGATCACATCACGCGTCGCGGCGGGAGGTCACGCCCCGGGCATCGTTGCCATCTTCAATCGTCAAGCCCACGGACGACGAGTCCGTGGGCTTTTGCGCGCTGTGGGAACTGTCCCGATGGCGTCATGATGCGCGAGTGAGCCGCGACGAGCGAGGCAGAACCTACGGTTGCGTTAACACCCAGGCCGCGTTGAACGCCGCGTGTCGAATCGTCTCGCGTCCCTGCGTGTACAGGACATGAATCCGCCCGTCCGATGTCTGCACGGCCGCGGGATAATCGTATGTCGAATCGCCGTCCGCCAGGGTCTTTGGCAAAGACCAACGCCGTCCGCCATCCGCAGAGAGAGAGACGGACAAGGGCCGACGCTCGCTCG
>CAZERK010000089.1:0-2523 GCA_964514515.1 uncultured Planctomycetaceae bacterium | reverse complement strand
GGGCTATCGTTGAAGACGAGCACCAACACGCCGTCGGACAAACGCAGAAGCTTGGCCGAGCTATCCGGGTTTGCGAAACCGCTGTCCTGGGGAAACGACCAACTCCGCCCGTTGTCGTCCGATGCCGTCACCCAGAGCCAGCCCCGGCCGTTGTTACGCATCACCGCCAGCAATCTCACGCCGTCCGCGACTGCGATGCTCGGTTGGATGGAGGAGTCAGGCGCTGCTGTATAGACGGCCGATCGCAGCGTCCAAGTCTCGCCGTCGGCAGACGCCAGGAATAGCGCACGCTTGAACAGGTCGTCGTAGGCAGGCAGGAGCAGATCACCCTCGGACGTTCGCACAGGCGGGTGCCGGACGTTCATTCCCAAGGGGCCTTGCACAACACGAGGTTCTTGCCAAGATCGCCCGCGATCGTGGGACCGCTGTACCTCCACGTGGGCGGTCGACCAGCCGAACGGGCCGACGGCCGGGAAGAGCCAGGCCTCCTCGCCCTCGCTGTAGAGCACGGGATTGGCGTCGCCGACGAACCGGTCGATATGCTGCCAGGGCATCTCCCAAGCGGCATCACCAGGACCTCTTCGCGACATGAAGATGGCTGAGCCGTCCAACTCGTGAGGCCCGGTATAGGAGTACCAAGCGGCGAGCATCTCTCCGTCAGGGAAGGCCGTTATCGCCGCCGCATGATGGCCCATCCTGCCGGGGATGTCATCGAAGATGGGTGCAACCTCAAGACACGGCGTTTCGTCGGCAACGACCGACGCCACAACAGTCTCGTTGAAAACGAGATCAATGCCGTTGAAGGCAGGAAACCCGAGCTGACAACCGCACGCGACAGCGGGCAACGATGGCAGGAACAGCAGCCGCAAAAACCAAGCCCGGGTTCTTCGCACGCGATGCGCCCTCTCGATGCACGAGGCCGGAGTTGCGTGCAGCCTACCAGACGTCTGCTCGACACGCGATGCTGCAGAATCAGCCGCGGGATAGCTCCCATCGGTTCGGAGGACGCCATGCGAAGCAGCCGATTGAAACGGGCCTTCTGCATCGTCCCGGCCGCTTCTTGGACGGGCGTCGATCGGTGTTACAGCGTCAGGCGTATTTCCCACCGACCGTTGGCAACCCGTGCCTGCGGACGCAGTACGTACGCTTCGGCTATCCCTGGTGCACGGCACGCAGTAAACTAGCTGCTCCGGCGCCCGGAACAAGGTCGCGTGCGGCCGCGAGGCGCTTCATCGGGAGGCCCTCGATCCCCAAGGGCGATCAAATCAACTGCGCAGACGCTGAAAACGAAAGGCGGTTCCCGTGTCCTGGTTCATGCCGCAGAGCAGCCTGTCAACGTGCGTGTTGGCGATGCACGCGCCAGACGGCCTCTTCAGTATGCCGGTCAACATCGTGTTTGCCGGCGTCGATGTGCTGGTCCTGGCCGTGGCCGCCAAGGCCTTGTCCCGACGAAACGATCATCGACTCGCGCCCACGATGGGCGTCATGGCCGCGTTCATCTTCGCCGCCCAGATGGTCAACTTCCCCATCGCGGCCGGCACAACCGGACACCTGCTCGGAGGCACGTTGGCGGCGATCCTGTTGGGACCTTGGGCCGGCACCATCGTGATGGCGGCCGTCGTCAGCTTTCAGGCCCTCCTCGGCGATGGCGGCATCACCGTCCTGGGACCCAACGTCTTCAACATGGGCGTCGTCGGCGCCTGCCTGGCGTACCTCGTATACCGGGCGATCGTCGGACGCTCCGCGCAACGGCCCGCCCGCGTGGTCGCCGCCAGTTGCTTCGCAGCATGGCTGGCGGTCGTGCTGGCCAGCGCCTTCGCCAGCCTCCAACTTGCGGTATCGGGCACGGCCAGCCTGCATCGTGCCCTTGCGGCGATGGTGGGGACGCACATGCTGATCGGCGTGGGCGAGGCTCTCATCACGGCCGGCGTCGTCGGCTTCATCCTCAAGACGCGGCCTGACCTGCTGCACGATCGGGCGACGACGGAGCAGCCCCGGTTGACGCGCGGCGCAGCCGTCGTCGGACTGGGGGCATCGTTGTTCGTGGCCGCCGTGCTCTCGTTGCTGCCGACCCTTTGGGACTACCCCGACGGGCTGGAGTCCGTCGGACAACAGAGGGGCTTTCTTGCAGAAGAGTGCCAGCGGGACGACACGGATCGGCTGCTGAGCCTGCCGGCTTATCCGTTGGGCGTCCGCTTGGAGATTCACGATGCGCACGTCGTGGCGGCCCACCCATACGCTGAGCCGACCGGCCCGATCCACGAGGGCGACGTGATCGACGCGATTGACGGGTTCCCGGCGACCGACCTCGAAGCCGTCGCGACGGCCCTGCGGTTCGATGAAGACGGCAGCCGATTCGGCATCGAGCCGGGTCGGCTCATGAACGTGACGTTGACGCGCGCCGGCCGACAAGAAGTCGTGAGCGTGGCGGCAGCCGGTGTGCCCCGCGCAGGTACTTTGCAGCCGTTGGTCGCCCTCCTACCGGACTATACCTTGCCGGGCGTCGGCGGCCTGCTCAGCACG
>CAZERK010000088.1:414-10349 GCA_964514515.1 uncultured Planctomycetaceae bacterium | reverse complement strand
GGCGTGATCTTCACGCAGCCGCTGCCCAGTTCCGGCCTGGCCCATTCGTCGCAGATCAGCGGGATCGGCCGGTCGACCAACGGCAAGATAACCTGTCGCCCGTCACGTGCCATGTCGCGCAGCTTCAGCAGCGTCGGCAGAACCGTCTGTCGTCGCTCCGCGACGTTGTCGATCTCCGCCTGGATGCCCGCCTTCTCCCGCGTGGGCGCCTCGGCCAGCTTCGCCTTGAGTTCCGCCTCGGCCTTGTCCAGCGCCCGATCCGGCTCGGGATGGACGGCCACGGCCGTATCGCCCAGCATCGTCTCGGGCCGCGTCGTCGCGAGATGCACGAACTCCGGCTCGCCCGGCCGCGGGTCCTTCACCGGATACTTGAAATGATAGAAATGCCCCTTGACGGTCTCGTGATAGACCTCGTCGTCGGCGACGGCGGTCTGAAGCTGCGTATCCCAGTTGACCAGCCGTTTGCCGCGATAGATGAGCCCGTCGCGGAAGAGCTTGAAGAACGTGTGCCGCACGGCCTTGGCGCAGACTTCGTCCAGCGTAAACCGTTCCCGCTCGTAGTCGCAGGAGCAACCCATCCGCTTGAGCTGCTCGACGATCCGCCCGCCGTGCTTGTGCTTCCAGTCCCAGATGCGGCGGACCAGCTCGTCCCGGCCGAGGTCGTGACGAGTCTTGTGCTCCCTCTCGTAGAGCGCCTTCTCGACCGTCGCCTGCGTGGCGATGCCGGCATGGTCCGTCCCGACCAGCCAGAACGTGTTGCAGCCGGCCATGCGCTTGCGCCGGATGAGGATGTCCTGAAGCGTGTTGTTCAGGGCGTGCCCCAGGTGCAGGGCCGCCGTGACGTTCGGCGGCGGGATCATGATGCAGTATCGCCGGTCCCGTCCGCGCTCGTCGGGCTCCGGATGGAAGTAGCCGCCCTGGAACCAGAACTCGAGAATCCGCTTCTCGACGGAAGCGGGCTCGTAGGATTTCGATCCGCCTTTAGCCATCGTCTATACGTTCTTTCCTTGGGTGGAAAAAGGTGTCAGGAAGCATTTCTTGACGATGCCTTGTCCACCGTTTTCAAGAAATGATTCCTGACACCTTTTTCTGGCCCCGCCGTTTTCAAAAAACGATTCCTGACACCTTTTCTGGGTCACCGCGTCCGCCAGGCCGGCATCCGGTCCGCCGTCACGCCCGCCCACAAGCCCGCCTTCTGATTCATGGCCTGCCGCTCGATCTGCATGAAGCGGCGCTTGTGTACGTGGGCGAAACGTGAATCAGCATACGCCAAGCCGCGCTCGATCAGCAACTCGTTGAGCATCCGGTCCTCGTCGATCAGATGGACGTAGGCCAGAAGCCGTCCGAACCGATCGCGCGACGACCGCTTCGGATCCAGCGTCAGACGCACCCTGCGGCCGACGACGCGCTGCCGCACGAACTCGGTCGCCTCACGGCCGAAGTAGGCGTCCTGCTCGCCTGGGCGATGGGCGATTTCCGGGCAATCGACCCCCCAAAGGCGAATCCGCGTGACCGGGCGGCCGCCGTCCGGCAAATCCACGTCGATCGTGTCGCCGTCGGCCGCGTAGGTCACGACCGCCTCCGCGCCATCGCAGCTGAACGCCTCCCGCGGGCGATAGCCGAAGACGCCCGCATGGTCCAACGCCGACAGGATCGCGATGAGCAGGACGACGACGGCCGTCGCGAGCTTCTTCTGTCGGAGGAGGCGTCGCATGGCGGTTCGGGCTTTCTGGGACGAAGCGCTCGTCGCATGACAGCCGGCGACGTTCATCGCATGATGGCGGCCGGCACGCGCTCCCCTTCGGGTCGCGGCTAAACAATGCAGGCAACGAGCCAACACAAACAGCGAGGCATCGCAGAACAGGACGATGCAGGCGGCCGGACAATGCGGCAGCTCGTCGCCGCGGGCTAGCCGGCGGGGGCGGGCTCCAGGGCGAACGCGGCATGGACCGCTCGCAGGGCCCGTTCGCCGTCCTCCTCCTTGATGACGCAACTGATGACGATCTCGCTCGTGCTGATGTTCTCGATGTTCCCGCCGGCCTGGTGCAACGCCTCGAACATCCGTGCCGCGACGCCGGTATGCGTCCGCATCCCAACGCCGACGACCGAGACCTTCGCCCGACCCTGCCGCACGTGCATCGTGACGCCCGGCAGTTCCGCCGCCAGTTGCTCGCCCACCTCGCGGGCCGCCGACACGTCCGTCGCGTCCACGGTGAAGTTGAGGTCCACGTTTTCGTCGCCTTCGTGGACGAGCTGGATGATGTCGTCCACGAGAATTTCCCGGTCGGCCAGGCGCCGAAAGATGTCGCCGGCCAGGCCCGGCCGGTTCGGCACGCGGTTGAGCTCCATCCGCGCAAGCTGCCGCTTGAGCGCCGCGCCGCGGACGATCACCTGATCCAGGTCCGATGCTTCCTGCACGATGTCGGTTCCTCTCGCGTCGGTGTAGCTGCTGCGAACGTGCAGCCGCACGCCGTAGTTCTTGCCCAACTCGATGCTCCGCGGGTGCATGATCTGGGCGCCCAGCGAAGCCAGCTCCAACATCTCGGCGTAGAAGATGCGTTCCAGCTTCCGGGCGTCGGGCACGATCCGCGGGTCGGCCGAGTAGACGCCGTCCACGTCGGTGTAGATTTCGCACAAGTCCGCGCCGAGCGACGCCGCCAGCGCAACGGCCGTCGTATCGGAGCCGCCGCGCCCGAGCGTCGTGATGTTCCGCGACTCATCGACGCCCTGGAAACCCGCGACGATCAGGATCGCCCCCTGTTCCAAAAGCGAGATGATGCGGCTGCGCTCGGTAATCTGCCGAATCCTCGCCCGGCCATGGCAACGGTCGGTCTGAAGGCCAATCTGCCCGCCGGTCAGGCTGATCGCGTCGTGGCCCGCGTGGTGGATGGCCATCGCCATCAAGGCGATCGAGACCTGCTCGCCCGTGGCGATGAGTTGGTCCATCTCCCGCCGGCTCGGGCGGTCCGTAATTTGATAAGCCAGGTCGACCAGATGGTCCGTCGCGTCGCCCATCGCCGAGACCACGACGACGACACGGTTGCCCGCGAGCTTGGCGTCGACGGCATGCTGCGCCGCGCGGTGGATCTTCGCCGCGTCCGCCAGGCTCGTGCCGCCGAATTTCTGAACGATCAGTCCCATCGTACCACGACAACAGACCTATCGGCCGCCCCGTCAGCCAGACCGTACGCGCTCCCCTTCGGGTCGCGGCTAAACCACCCGGTCGGCGCCGCATCGGTCCTGCCGCTGGCTGCGCTGTCGCCCGCTCTATCGCCAGATCAGTTTACCGTTGCCCTCGCGGATGCTCCCAATCGGGTAAACGGTTTCCCCGTACGCGGTGAGTTGCTTCATGACGCTCTTCGCGAACGCCGGGCGGACGATCATCACGAAGCCGATCCCCATGTTGAAGACCCGGTACATCTCCGCCTCATCGACGCCCAACGCCTGGAGCAGTCGGAAGACCGGGGGCGCCGGCCAGCTCTTGCGCGATAGCCAGACGTCGCATTTCGGAGGGATCACGCGGGTCACGTTTCCTTCCAGTCCGCCGCCGGTCACGTGAGCCATCGCCCGGACGACGCGCTTGCGGCGATATCGATTCAGAACCGCCAGAACCGGCTTGACGTAAATGCGCGTCGGCCGCAGCAAGGCGTCCATGAGCGGCTCGCCCAGGTCGACCGGCAGCGGCTCCCGTTTGGGCAGGCGGGCGATCAGCTTTCGCACGAGGGCGTAGCCGTTGGAATGGATGCCGTCCGACGCGAGCCCCAGCACGATGTCGTCCGGCTGGACGCATCGCCCGTCAACAATCCGCCGGCGCTCCGCGACGCCGACGCAGAAGCCCGCCAGATCGAAATGGCGGCGACGATACAAGTCCGGCATCTCCGCCGTCTCGCCGCCGAGCAGCGAGCAGCCCGCCAACTGACAGCCTCGGGAGACGCCCTCGACCAACTCCGCGATCTTCTCCGGGTCCAGGCGGTGGCAGGCGATGTAGTCCAAAAAGAACAGGGGCTCGGCGCCCATCGTGAGCACGTCGTTGACGCTCATGGCGACGAGGTCGATGCCCAAATCCGCGACCCGCCCGGCCCGCAGGCCCAGAAGCAGTTTGGACCCCACGCCGTCCGTCCCGGACACGAGCACGGGCTCGCGGTAGTTCCTCCGAAGCAGCCGGTCGCGATAGTCCAGGCTGAACAGGCCGGCAAACGTGTCGCCGCGCGACAGGACGCGCAGGTCGTACGTCCGACGCAGCGCGTGCTGAATCCGCTCGACCATCACGTCGTTGGCGTCGATGTCCACGCCGGCGGACTTGTACGTCAGCTTTTCGGGTTGTCCGGCTTCTCGCCGCCCCATGTTCTCGCGAACCTCCACGGCCGACGCTCGATCGGAGGCGCAGGGTGCGCCGGTCGGCTTCGTGCCCGGCTGGCTCCGAGCTGAACCAGCCATGCCTCTCGCTGCATCCTGCGCCGCGCCGCGCCAACCACGGTATCGCCAAGACGCCCGAAAGCAACCGCCTCGCGGAGGCGGGCGTCCGGCGGTAACGTGCCCAGTCTCCCGCACACACGGACCGACTTGAATGGACTGAGGTGCCGCGTGCTGGAAACGACGAAACTGGATCCGGGGGGCAACGGAGCCAAGTCCTGTGAACTCGGTGCCACGGCTCCGTCGAGGGCGGCCCTGCGACGCGACACCGGACCCCGTCCGGATCTCCTGAACGGTCGTCCTTTCAAGACTTCCCGTGGCCTGCCTTGCCGCCACCCGCCGGCCAGGGCAGCGGCTTTCGATGTGTGGCAAATCCGCGTTATCAGACGGGCCCTGGCACAGCTTCCGGGGCTTCCCAAGCTGAAGTCTCCCTGCTATACTGCTGGGCTCAAGATTTTGAGGAGCATACACGATGTCGCTGAACGTCAAGCTCGGTACGAAGGTCGTCGTGAAGGTCTGCAAATCGCCCACGAACGCTGCGGCGACGAAGACGCTGTCTCGGCTGTTCGCCAGGGGCGATGGAGGGCGCAAGGCCCGCCAGGATCGCAAGCGATTGCGAGCCTCCGCAACGGTGGCGCATCGGCGCGGCGGAAGGCCTTGGTACAAGCGACCGAAAGCGCCGTTGCTGTTTCAGCCGGAGGCGGGCAAGACCTGCGTCGTGCGCGTGACGCTCGACGTGCTCAAGGATCTGCGGAGTCTTGAGCGGTTCGTCGAGATTTCTCCGGCGCAGTAGACACGGATGCCGCTTGCAGGCGACCTGCGAACAAAGTGCAATCAACAAGCAAGCCTCGGTCCGTTGGGCCGAGGCTTTTTCTTTCGCCGTGCGCGATGGGCGCCTGTCGCCAGGATGTCGCGTCGCCCCCGGCGCCGGCCCGCCCGTGGCGGGTGGGCGCCACAGCTTCGTCATCAACGCTGCTCTGTTGCCCCATGCGTCGGCCGTCCCGGCGCACCGGGAACGCCACACGCTAAGATGAGACGCCTTGAGCATTCGAGCGGCGACGTGCCGTGGACGGGCGTCGATCGCCCGATTGGCGGCGGCGCATGCGTGTCATGACGGTGGCGCCAGCGGCCGTCAGCGGCAGGAGGCTGCCGGCGCCGCACGAGCCGACGGCTCCGCACATCTCCGGCGCCTGGGCTTCGATCGACTGCGCCGCCGCGGCCTGAGAGCTTGATGACGAAGAGGCGGCGGAAGAACCGTTCGGCTGGGCGGCAGGCGGGAGGAGGGACGGCACGCCGATCGAGAAGTCGGCGAGGTAATCGAGAACGGCCCAGACGCAGCGGCTGGACGGATCGACGCCGCGGCGGTTGAGGTCAGCGTACTCGGGACGCAAAGGAAACGGCCCGATTTCAGAATCGCGAGCGCCGGCGGGATACCAGGCTTGTTGCGACGAATCAAACCAGACCAACCGCAGGTCACGCGCGTCGATGCCGGCGAGTTCATCGTCCGCGTAGTAGATCGCGACGACGGCGAGATAGGCGCCGGCCGACATTACAGAGCTGCTGCTGAGCCGCCGACGGACGCTGGGGATGCCGTCGAGCCCTGACAGGACTGCGTTGTCGTCGAAGGCGAGTCGCCCCTCGACCATCTTGCCGGGCGTTGCGTGCGACATGCGCAACTCGGCCCGCGTGGAGGCAGCGTCCACCTGCAGATTCATGAAGAGCCGGCCTTCCGCGTTGATGGGGACGCGCAGCTCGCTTGCGATCGCCTCGACGACGACCGTGTCGGTGATCGCGCAGCCGAGGCCGTTTGCATCGGTGACCGTGACTCTGAGTTCGTATGTGCCGACGGACATCGGCGTCAGACGAGGGTGCTCGACGTCGGCGGCGCTGAGTTGGGCGGGACTGCGATCCGGGCCGCCGACGATTTCCCAAGCGTACATGTAAGGCGGGTCGCCGCCGCCCACGAGCGGGAGCGCGCCCAAGCCGCGGGACGGCTGAAACGACCGCGTCGTGAAGTCCTCGCCGGCATCGACGATCATCGAAGTCGCGCGGACGACGAGGATATCCGTCGCCGTGCAGGCAGGCGTCGCGGAATCCGTGACGGTCAGACGCAGCCTGTAGTTGCCGACGGCGCTGGGGACGAAGAGCGGCGTGGCGTCAAAGGCATGCGGGTCCGTGAACTGGATCGGATCCGTGCTGGGACTTCCCGGCTCGATCGTCCACGAGTACGACAGGCTGCCGTGACCGCCGTCGATCATGGGAGACAGGCGAAGCCCCTGACTGCCGACGCATAGACTGGTTTCCGCGCCGGCATCGACGGACATCGAGCCGACGGAGACGTGCAGCGTGTCGCCGACTTGGCACGGGGGTGCGGCGGAGTCCTGCACGGAGACGCGCAAGACGTATTCGCCGATCGCGGCGGGTTGGAACGTCGGGCTCGGCGACGCGGGGCCGGAGCCCGTGAACTGCGACGCCGACAGGTGCGGCCCGGATTCGATGGTCCACGAGTACGTCAGGGGCGCGGTGCCCGGCGCGATCAACGTGACGGACAAGGGAGCCGACTGAGCGCCGGCGCACATGGCGAAGTCGTCGCCCGCCGCAAGCTGCAAGGCGGCGGCGCGCAGCGAGAGCGTGTCGGTCGCGGCGCAGGAGGGATCGCTGGAATCGGTCACGGTGACGCGAAGCGTGTACCAGCCCGGCTCGGCGGGCGTAAACGTGGGGCTCTCGCAATCGGGTCCGGCGCCGGTGAACTGCGACCGCGACGTATTCTGGCTGCCGGCCACCACGCTCCATTGGTAGGTATAGGGCGGCGTGCCGCCGGCGGCCGAAGGCGTAAGCGGGTCGCTGACGCCCTCGGCGCACATGACGACGTCGGGACCGGCGTCGGCGATGACCTGGAGAGCGATGACGGCCACCGAGTCCGTCGTGACGCATGGAGGATGACTGGCGTCTGATACCTGAAGCTCGATGACGTAGTCGCCTGGAAGCGTCGCCAGGAAGCGGGGCCGCTCCGACGTGGGATCAAGGAGGCTGCCGCCGTCCGGGGGCCCCGAGACCACGTGCCAGACGTACGTGTACGGCGAGTTCGAGCCGGTCGCCACGACGGGCCCGCCCATCGGCTGCGAGACGGTTCCCACGCAAACGGTGAACGGCTCGCCGGCGTCGGCGACATAGGGCGGGTCGCATTCGTCCGGCACGCCGTTGGCGTTGCAGTCGTCGCTGGCGCCGGCGGCCATGTCACAAGAATCGGGGATGCCGTTGGCGTTGCAATCCTGGGCCGTGCCGTTGGCGAGGTCGCATTCGTCGGGCACGTTGTTGGTGTTGCAGTCTTGGCTTGTTCCGCCCGCCAGATCGTCGGCATCGAGCACGCCGTTTCCGTTGCAGTCGCAGGCGCCGGGCGGAAGCGTGAGCGAGGCTTCGTTGCTCGTAACGGACGGCCCGCAAGCGCCGAAGACGATGCAGCGGTAGAACCCGACGTGCGACGGCCCGACGACGGCGATGGAGAGCGCCGCTGTTGCCGCACCCGTGATGTTGCCGTCGTCGACGAGCGTGGCGAAAGACGGGCCGTCGTTGAACTGCCAAAGATACGACACGTTCGAGCCGGTCGCCTGAACGAAGAAAGAGGCGCCAGCGCCTTCGCAGAGTTCCAGGCTCGAAGGTTGTCCCGTCAGGACGGCGGCCTCGCCCACCGTGAGGGCGGCCGACGTGCTATAGACAGGCTGGCCACAATCCCCTGAAACAACGCAGCGGTAGTGACCGGCGTGAACGTGCGTCGCGGGGTTGATTGTCAACGTCGGCGTCGTTGCGCCGCTGACGGCCCCGCCGTCGATCAAATCCTCGAATCCACCGCCGTCGTCGAACTGCCATCGAAGAGCACGGCCGGACGCATTGGCTGAGATCGTGAACGTCGCCGCGAACCCCAAGCACGCGAACACGTCGGCGGGCTGCTGTGCGATGAAGGGCTCAACACCGACGGCGAGCGACGCCGCGTCCGTCGTGACGGCGCCGCCGCAGATGCCCGAGATGACGCAACGGTACTGGCCCGCATGCACGGCTTGCACGTTGGCGATTTCGAGCGTCGCGGTCGTGGCGCCGGCGATGCCGTCGCCGTCGATCAGGTTCGCAAAGGGGCCGCCAGCGCTGTACTGCCATTGAAAAACCAAGTTTGTGCCGCTGGCGTCGACGCTGAAGCTGACCGCCTCGCCGGGGCATGCGAACTGATTGGCGGGACCGCCGGCGAATTGCAGAATCTGATAGACGGTGAGCTGTGCCGGCTCGCTCGCGACGGGCAAGCCGCACGCGCCGATCACGATACAGCGGTATTGGCCTGCTCGCGCCTGCGTCACGTTGCTGATCGTAAGCGTCGCCGTCTGTACGCCGGTTGTGCCGGCGTCGTTGACGAGATCACCGAAGGCCAAGCCGTCCGGGCTGTATTGCCATTGGTAGGTTAGGCCGGTTCCCGTGGCGACGATCGAGAACGGCGCCGAAAGGCCGGGACAGATCGCGACGTCGGTCGGCTGTTGCGTGATTTGCGGATTTAGCCCGACCGCGAGCGTGGCGGAGTCGCTCGTGGCGGCGCCGCAGTCGCTTGTGACGACGCAGACGTACGTTCCGGCGTACGCGACGGAGACGGGACTGATGTGCAGGTCGGCCGTGGCGGAGCCGGAGACGGTCTCGTCGTCCGCCAGATCGACAAGGCCGCCGCCGTGATTGACCCGCCATCGGTAGGTCGCGCCGGCTGATGCGATCTCGGCAATTTGGATGGAGAAGGTGGCCTCGAGACCTTCGCAAACGCTGGCATCGGCCGGCTGCTGCGTGATGATCTCGGTGAAGTGCGCCGTGACGGTCTTGTCGACGTCGACGGCAATCGTCGTCTGCGCGGCGTCGGGATCGTCCGGGGCGGCGCCGGCGTTGACCGTCCAGTTCGTGAAGCAATAGCCCTCGCTCGGCGTGGCGAGAATCGGGACGATCTCGCAAACGTCGTATTCGACGGCTCCCTCGGGCGTCGTCGTGCCGCCGCCGGTCGGGTCCGACGCGAAGGTCAACACGACGTCCGGCTCGCACTCGTCAGGGACAGCGTTCGCGTTGCAGTCCGGGCTCGTGCCGCCATCGATATCGCAAGCGTCCGGGACGCCGTTGTTGTTGCAGTCCGGGTCGCAGTCGTCCTGGCAGTAGAAGGGCCCGCCCGACGCGGGACTGTCACGGTCGATCTCGCAGGCATCCGGCATGCCGTTGTCGTTGCAGTCCGTCGCCTCGACGGGCGCGCCGAGCAGGAAGACGCCCAACTCGCCGACGTGGGCCGCGATCGTATGGACCTGCATATCCTGGACGGCGGTCACGTTAGTGCAGGCCGCGCCATCGGCGTCGTACCAGAACAGTTGCAGCAGCGACTCATCGGCGACGCCCAGCGCGGCTAGCTCGGCCGGGTCGTAGGCGACGGTCACGTCGAGGGCATTCGGCGTGGGGCCGACGGCTGTCGTTTCGATGTCGAACGCATAGCCCAGGAAGTTTGGCGGCAAGGC
>CAZERK010000088.1:0-404 GCA_964514515.1 uncultured Planctomycetaceae bacterium | reverse complement strand
CGTCGAAGTAGCATCGGCCGGCGCCGATCGAAGCGACGGACGTCTCGCCGGTCGACGTGACGGTTTCAAAGAGGACGCTGACGCTCGTGCAGGCGTCGCACGCGCCGGCAAGCGGGCCGGCCGTCACGTCCGTGCCGGTCGGCGTGTAGCTAGGTTCGGCCGCGGCCCATTTGACGATGTTTCGCAGGAGCTCGCGATGATTGTCGGAGAGGAGCAGTTGGCTGAACATCGTTGAGTCGCAGACGAAGGCCGCACGGCCGTTTCCGTCGTAACCGGAGCCGGCATCCATGAGGCCGACGACGGCGCCGGGGCCGGGGGCGCCGACGAACACGTCCGCCACGTCGTCGCGGCTGTTGAAGAGGCCGTAGCTGGCGTTGGTTCCGATGGCGCTGATGGGGCCGTGG
>CAZERK010000087.1:0-10381 GCA_964514515.1 uncultured Planctomycetaceae bacterium | reverse complement strand
CCCTCGTGCAGCACGTGCCGCCCGGACCGGTCGTCGAACCGCCGGGCTGGGCGACGCCGGACGGCGGCGTCCCGCTGGAAGCGACGGGTGAGTAGAGCGTTTCAAGTCTGCGCGTAGCACCGGCCCCCTGCGGCCGGCGCATGACCGGAGGATCGCCAACGGCTGATCGGGGGACGCTCTGTCAGGCGTCGCCAGCGGGCGGGGTGCGAGAACGGATTCTCGCACCAGGATAGTTCCGCCATGCGTCGGCCGTCCCGGCGCGCCGGGAACGCTACAGGTTTTGAACAGAGCAAGACTGTTTCTTATCCGTTGCTGAGTTGCACCGGGTGCAGTTGCAGCGGCTTGTCGGGCGGCCGAGGCGCGTTCTGACTGCCGGTGCGCGGCTGGACGGGAACGCGGAAGACCGGAAACTCCGCGTCGTTCGTCTTGATCTCGATCAACTCACCGTAGTCCGGCGGTGTGTAGGGCTTCCCGTCGATCATCGGCAGGTCGATGTTGATGACCTGCTTCTGCGGTTCCTCCGGGTCGCGCGGCAGTAGCGATATCTTGTATTGCGGCTCGCTCGTGGCGATCGCGGTCACCTCGACGGGCGTCGTACCGTAGTTCGTGATGGTGATCTTGCGGCTCCGTTGGAGGAACAATTGCTGGTCGATCACGATTTTCGGGGGGATCAGTTCGACGCGCGGCGCGACGTATAGATACGCCGTGAGGTCGTAGATCGGCTGCTGAGGGACGTTCGTCTTGAAGCGGATGGGCGTCGCCCATCGGCCAACCTCGATCGGAGGTTCGGCGGTGACCGTCAGTTCAAACTCCTCGCCGGGCACGGTCTCCTTGAGCTCCGCCTGAAAAACCGATCCGGCTCGCACCGGCATCAGCGTGAGCGAGAGCGGCTGTCCGCTCGTGTTCTGAAGCTTGATGACGCGATGCTGCCGTTCGTTGGGATCCACCTTGTCGAAGAAGGCCTTGTGTTGGGCTGGGAACTCCACGTCCAACCCCGCGGCCTTCTGTTGCTCGTAACGGAGGTCATACGTGACAACGGCGTCCAGGACGGTCCGGACGACGCCCTTGAGCCAGACCTTGGTGCTCTTGTTGGTCGGGTCGTTCGTCTCGATTGTCAGGTACTCGTTGAGGGGCCCGTTCGGCTTGTTGTCCGTCTTGAGGATGAACGGGATGATGCCGCTGCCGCCCGGGGGCACCTCCGCCGTGTAGTTGGGCGACGACGAGCAACTGCAATGCGGCTTGGGCTTATCGATGAGGAGCGTTTCGGTGCCGGCGTTGCGGAACTCGAAGTTCCTTTCGATGACGGCGCCGACCCAGACTTCGCCGAAGTCGATCGTAGAGGGGTCGCACTGCCAACGAGGACCGTCGCGAGACGGCGCGACGGCGTTGGGCGCGGGCGAGGGGGGCTGCGGTGGCTGAGCGGTCGGCGATGCGGACGGAGCCGCCGCGCCCGGTGGGACCCCGCCGGTGCCCGGAGCCTGGGGCGTCGCGGACTTGTCGCATCCCCAGATCGTGGCAATGAGCACCGCCAGGCATACGCTTCTCCGATTGCATCGCACGGACATACGCACCTCGATCACGTTGTGGACTCCTTTCAAACCGGCCGGCGGCCTTCTCCATCTTCGCTCTGCCCGCACGTGATGCGCGGCCTAGGCCAGGAGTCGGAACACCAGCAATAGACCCACGCCGATCAACGCCATCACGCCCAGGATCGTCAGGCAGAGCATCAAGCTCGCCCATGGGATCGACCGCAATCGTTCGCAATGGATGGTCTTGTGAACGATGCTGATGCTGAGGACGAGCGGCGCCAACATGGCCAAGCGCGTGACGTTGCCCATCTGGATCGGCTTGAAGAAGAGGTCGTCGAGGCCGTCGGTCCACATCTTACCGGTCCTCCTTCCCCGGAGGCGCTCGAGCCGCCCGCATCGCCCGGACGGTCTCCACGCGGGCCAGCACGTCGAGGATGACGACCAGATTCAGCAAGCCGGCCACGCCGGCATAGACGACGCCGATGCTCGAAGCGGGCCACGGCGCCTTGTAGGTGTGTTGGTCCGGCCTCGCTCGGAGTTCGTTGCTGACGTACATCGCGCCCAGGGCCTGCGGCCCCATGCAAACCTGAGCCGCGACCCAGGCGCCGTTCTCACGTGGTGCAACCGTGCTTCGAACGCCTCCGACGGCGACGCCCGTCCAGAAGGTGAGGGTGATGACGACGAAGATGATGGCGCCCCGGACGCGATGGCCGACCCACCAATGCCCCAGGCCCGGCAACAGCCAGGCACAGACCACCGTTAGCGCGGCCGACGGGGCCCGGTCAGAGCGTTCGTCCTTGGGTTTCCGTTTGCTCATGAAGTCAGTCCGTCAGTCTCCTGCGCCGAGGCGGCAACGTCCGTTCGAGTTGCAACAGGACTCGCAGGCGTCGCCCTGCGTCGGATAGGCCGGTTGAGTCGCCGCGTGAGCTGAGAAGATGCTGAACTTCCGCTGCAAGCCCTTCGTATTGCACCGAGGACATCGGAGGCGCCGCGCATCCTTGGGGGATCGCACCAATTCCTCCACGTCCGCGCCGCAGCTCGGACAACAGAACTCGTAGACCGGCATGCGTGCTCCCGTCTGGCCTTCAACGGCCGCGTCCTTCGGACTGCTGCGGAGTATATCAAGCGACTGCTACGGAGACAAACAGCCGACGGCAAACGTGGAGGGACAAGGTGGACAACACGCAAGAGAAAGACGGTCGGTTCTTGGCGGCGCCGGCTACGCTCCCGGCGCGACGGGCGTACGGTGAGGCGCCGTGACGGCCGTTAGGCTCTGCGGGGGCGGGGTCGCGCGGACGCTCGGGACGTCGGCCGCGGCGGCGCCGGCCTTGTCGAACAGCCGGCCTGGGACGAGGAAGACCGCCACAACCAGCACGGCGCACATGGCAAGCGCCAATCGCACGCCGCTGCATCGTGAGGGCTTCATCTCCGCGGTCGGCGTGCGGAGATAGCAGGCCGCGAGGATGCGCAGGTAATACGCGGCGGCGATTGCCGAGTTGATGACGGCCAGCGTGACCAGGACGACCATCGCCTGATGCGAACCGCTCGCCGCATCCGACGACAACGCGGCGCTGAAGACGTAGACCTTGCCGAAGAAGCCGCCGGTCAGGGGAAAGCCCATCAAGCCGAGGATGCAGACGGCCATCGCCAGGGCGGCCCAGGGGTGACGCCGTGCGGTGCCGGCCAGGTCCTCCAACGTTTCGGCCGAATCCTCCTCGTCCTCGCCGGGTTTACGGAAGTACGCCAGGGCCGTAAAGGCCCCGAGGTTCATGATTCCGTAAACGGCGATGTAGAACAGCATCGCCGCCGGTCCGCTGCTCATCGGCGACGTCGAGGGCGGCAGGAGGCTGGGGCCCGCCACGACCGCGACGAGCATGTAGCCTGAGTGCGCGATGCTGGAATACGCCAGGATTCGCTTGACGTTGTGCTGCATCAGGGCCAGCGTGTTGCCCACGAACATGGTCGCGACGGCCAGGATCCAGAGCAGCCAGAATACCGCGGGGCCGTGCGTCCAGCCCGACAGCGACAGGATGCGGATGATGGCGACGAAGCCGGCGAATTTCGGAACGAAGCCGAGCATCCCGGCGACGGGCGCCGCCGCGCCTTGATACACGTCGGCGACGTAGAAGTGCAGCGGAACGGCCGCGATCTTGAACGCCAGGCCCGCCAGCGACAACGCGAGCCCCAGAAGGACGACCGCATCGGCCATCGCGTCCGGCTGAGACAGGGCCGCCCGGATCGACGCGCCGGGCGCCAACGAGCCGAACATGCGCATCGTGCCGGACGCGCCGTACAGGAAGCTGAAGCCGTAGAGCGTGATCGCCGCCGCGAAGGCGCCGAGGAAGAAGTACTTGCCGGTGGCTTCCTGAGCCTGTATCGCGCGACGGGACAACCCGATCAGGACGTACGTCGGGATGCTGACCAACTCCAACGCGAGGAACAGCAGGATCAAGTCGTTGGCGGACGCGACGAGCAAGACGCCGGCGAGCGAGTACAGGATGAGCGCCAGGAACTCGCCGCGCTCGCCCGGCTCGCCGACGTGTCGGTTCGCCAGCAGAATCAGCAGGCCGACCGCCAGGCCGACCTGCCGCGCGTACCAGACCATCCCGTCCTGGCACAACGCGGCGCAAGGCTGCGGGATCGCGTGCGCCAGCCACCACGTCGCCGAGAAAGCCGCCGCCGTCGTCAGGACCGCTGCGCCGAACGCCCAATCGGTTTGCGGACGCGACCGGCCCATCGCGAGCCCCGCCATCAAGATCACGGACGCGCCGATCACGAGGATCAGTTCGGGCAGCAAGTCGGTCACGAGCGGAGGCAGGGCCAGCATCATCCCGCCCTCCCTGGTCGCGAGGCGCCTTCGGTCGGCTCTTGCACGGCGGCTTCAGCGGCTTCTCCGAAATCGCTTGCAGCCTCGCGGTTTTCGCCGCGCTCAACGCGCTCGGCGCAAACAGCAGGTGCTTCCGGCTGCTCCTCGCCGACGGACGCAGGACTGACCGATGCTGGACTGACGGATGCAGGACTGTTAGGCGCGACCGGGCGGCCCGTCCAATCGTCGAGGACTCCGGACGAGACGCTGCTAGACGAGGCTCCCGCGAACGCGACCGCGTCACGGCCCGCCGATGCCGCGGCCGCCTGCCGCCAGTCGGGGCCCTCGTAGACCCGGGCGAGCACGGCGTCCTCCAACGCCGGTTCCATGACAGAGGTCGCCAGCTTTGGATAGACGCCCAACAGCAGGCAGACGACGGCGATGGGCGCCAACACGCCGATTTCCCGTCGCGTCAAGTCCTGGGTGAGTCCCGTGGACGAGTCAAAGCCGTGGCCCGGTTCCTTCACGGGTCCGAAGACGATGCCGCGTACCATGTGCAGCATGTAGATTGCGCCCAGGAGAATGCCCGTCGCGGCAGGCACGGCGAACCAGACGCCCAACCGGCCGGCGTGGCCGAAGGCGTCCGGCTGCGCGGAGGTAAACGTCCCCAACAGGACGAGGAACTCGCCGACGAACCCGTTCAAGCCCGGCAGCCCGATGCTGGACAGGGTGAATACGAGCAGGAAGAACGCCATCACGGGCATCTTGCGCCCCAGGCCGCCGAGCTGATCGATCTGGCGCGTATGGTAGCGCTCGTAGATCATGCCGACGACGAGGAACAGCGCGCCCGTGCTCAGACCGTGATTGATCATGTAGAACAGCGAACCGGTCAGGCCCGCCGTCTTCAGGCTGAACATGCCGAGCAGACAGAAGCCGAGGTGCGAGACGGACGAGTACGCCACGAGCTTCTTCACGTCGCCCTGCACCCAGGCGGCCAGCGCGCCGTAGATGATGCCGACCACCGCGAGCACGCCGACGAACGGCGCCATCGCAACCGACGCGCCCGGCAGCAGCGGCAGGCTCAACCGCAGGAAGCCGTAGGTCCCCAGCTTGAGAAGGATGGCCGCGAGGATGACGGAGCCCGCGGTCGGGGCTTCCGTGTGCGCCAGCGGCAGCCACGTATGCAGCGGGAACAGCGGCACCTTGATGGCGAAGCCGGCGAAGAACGCGAGGAAGAGCCACCCTTGCACGTTGGCGGGCAGGTAGCCTTGCGCCGCCAGCGCGTATAGATCGTCGAACTCCAGGCTGAAGACGCCGAGACAGACCGACGCCTTCCAGCCCAGGTACAGGACGGCGGCGAAGGTCAACATGCTGCCGGCCAGCGTATAGATGAAGAACATGTCGGCGGCTTTGCGCCGCTGCGGACCGCCCCAGACGCCGATCAGGAAGTACAGCGGGATCAGCGTGAACTCGAAGAAGATGTAGAACAGCAACAGGTCCCGGGCGCAGAACACGCCGAGCATCGCTCCGTGCAACAGGAGCATCAGCGAGTAGTACTCGCGGTGCCGGTCCTGAATTCCCGTGAAGCTGCCCCAGATGGCCAGCGGCGTCAGGAAGGCCGTCAACAGAAGCAGCGGCAGGCTGATGCCGTCCACGCCGACGAGGTACTGTATCTTGACACGGCCGGTCCCATCGTCCGCCGCCGGGCTGATCCAATCCAGCCGTTCGACGAGGCACAGTCCTCCCGGCCCGGCGTCCCGTCGCTCGGCCAGGAACAGGCCGCACGCCCAGGCGGCCAGCAGCAGCGCCTCCAGCGAGACGCCCAGCGCCCAACGGCGAATCGCCGCCGCGTCCCAGGCGGTCCGCGTGAAGAGCAGCGCCGCGGCCATCACGGGCAGGAAGATCACCATCGACAGGACGTGCCCGCCGCGGAGCGTATCACCGAGATTCGCGTAAAACGATTCCATGCAACGTCCGCTGCTTCCGGTCGGTCTCCGCCGCCGCCTCATCTTCCCTCTCCCTTACAGGGAGAGGGCTAGGGTGAGGGTGCACACCGCTGCAATTGCCGTCCCCTTGACCACAAACGGCTCGCTGGAATTTGCCAGCCCTCGGTGCGCATCGCCGCGATTGCCGTTTCTTTCGCCACAAGCGGCGCGATCAACTTCGTCATCAGCAGTCGCGCATCGCCGTGATCGCTATCCGTTCTGCCCTCGGCAGCGAAGCGCCGTACTGCTCGCCTCATCCTAGTTCCTGTCCCCCTCCCCCTCTCCCCCCCAAGGGGGAGAGCGAACTCTCGGCTGCCTGCCATCGTCCGGGCCGATCCGCCGGCTGCGAGCCTGCTGTCTCTTTCCTGCCTAGCCGAGCAGGGGGTCGGCCGCTGGCAGCCGCGAGATCGAGCCCAACGGCGAGGCGCCCTACGGCGTTGCCCACAGCACCCACCAGACCAAGACCATGATGCCGGCCGCCATGCCTAACGCATAACCCTGCAACGCCCCCTGTTGCCAACCCTTGAGGCCGAAGCCGACCGCCCGCGGCACGGCCGTGATCAGCCAGAGGATGCTGTTGATGACGTACTGGTCAATGCCGTAGCACAAATCGCCCAGTCGTCGAAGCGGGCGCACCAAGGCCCAGTCGTACAACTCGTCCACGTAGTACTTGTTCAACAGAACGCGATAGACGTTGGGCATCGCGACTGCCAGAATCTTCGGGAGCATCGGTTGGCGGCGATAGAACAGCCACGCGACGGCCATCCCAAGGATGGACAAGACCGCCGAGAAGTACATCAAACCGTGGCCGCCATGCGATGCGGCGCCGGCAGCCTCGCCCGCCGCTTCGACGGCATGGCCAGACAGACCGCCGGCTGCGTGCGCGCCGGCCGCCGTACTCGCAGCGTGCGCACGCTCGAAGACGGGCGCGAGAAACCGCTGGAAGCCGCCGCCCGGCTCAAACACGCCGAGAAAGCCGCCCGTGTGCCATGAGACGCCGACGTACCCCGCGAGCGCCGCGCCCACCGCCAGAAGCGCCAGGGGCACGGTCATCCAGCGGCCCGACTCGTGGGCATGTTCAACGCCGCGCGGCAGTCTCTGCTTGCCGTGAAACGCGGTGAAGACCATGCGGAACGTGTAGAACGCGGTGAGCAGGGCCGTTACGAGCGCGAGCACGCCGAGCCACGGCATTCCGCCGGACAGGGCGGCATGGACGATTTCGTCCTTGCTCCAGAAGCCCGCGAGCAACGGGAAGCCGGCGAGCGCCAAGCCGCCGACCCAGAACGTCACGGCCGTGACCTTCATGGCTTTCGCCAAACCGCCGAACTGGCGGACATCGATGACGCCGCCCATCGCATGCATGACGCTGCCGGCCCCGAGGAAGAGCAGGGCCTTGAAGAACGCGTGCGTGTAGAGATGGAAGATGGCGGCGTCGAACGCCCCGACGCCCAGCCCCAGGAACATGTAGCCCAACTGGCTGAGCGTCGAATAGGCGAGGATTCGCTTCATGTCGAACTGCGTCAGGGCGACGGTCGCGGCGAAGAAGGCCGTCGCCGCGCCGACGCAGGCGACGAACGCGAGCGCGATCGGCGAGGCCGCGAAGATCACGCAGCACCGCGCGACCATGTAGACGCCCGCCGTCACCATCGTCGCGGCATGGATCAACGCGCTGACCGGCGTCGGGCCTTCCATCGCGTCGGGCAACCAGACGTGCAGCGGAAGCTGGGCGCTCTTGCCCATGGCCCCGCAGAACAGCAGCAGCGCGACGGCCGTGATGCGCCCGGACGACAGGGCGTCGCCCGTCGCCGTGACGCCTCGCTCCACCATGTCGAAGACCGTCGCGTAGTCCAGCGAGCCGAAGGTCAAGTAGATCAGCAGGATGCCGAGGCCGAAGCCGATGTCGACGACGGGGTTGACCAGGAAGGCCTTCTTGGCGGCCGCAGCGGCGGCGGGGCGATGATAGTGGAAGCCGATGAGCAGGTAGCTGCACAGGCCGACCAGTTCCCAGCCGAGATACAACAGCAGGAAGTTGCCGGCCAGCACCAACGTGCACATCGAGAAGACGAACAGACCGAGAAAAGCGAAGAACCGTTCGTAGCCGCGTTCCGCGCGGCCGTGATGGTCGCGCATGTAGCCGACGGAGTAGGCGATGATGATCGCCGAGACGCCCAGCACGGTCAGCAGCATGATGCACGTGAGGGGGTCCACCCGAAACGTGACGTTCAGCCAGGACCCGCCGCCGGCGCTGATCCATTCGTAGACCGTGAGCGAGTCAGCCAACGATCCGAGGCCGACGCCCTCCGGCTGATCGATCTGGGCACGGACCGCCGAGAACAGCAGCATGGCCGAAACGAGGGCCAGCACGACGCCGCCAAGGACCAACCAATGCGACCGGTCCCGCAGCCAGCGCAGGCCTACGAGCCCCACCAACGCCGCGCCGGCGAGCGGCAGCAGGGGAACCAGGATGGCCAAGCTCTGAATGCGATCCATCAACGACGACTCTTCCACTCGTCGAAGGCGAACCGGCCGTCTGTCGTGACAGTCTGCGCCCGATTCAGCCCCGCATCTCGCGCCAGCTCTCGGCGTCGAGCGTCCCGCGCCGGCGATACATCATCACGATGATCGCCAGCCCCAGGCCCGCTTCGACCGCCGCGATCACGAGCACGAACAGGCCGAACACCTGTCCCTGCAAGTCGTTCCACAAAAGGCCGACGGCCACGAGGTTCAACAGGACGCCCTGGAACATGACCTCGGTGCAGAGGAACAGGATGATCAGGTTCCGTCGCGTCAGGAAACCGATCACGCCGATGCCGAATAGCATCGCACCGACGATCATCAATGCCGTCGCCTGCGCCATCTGGACTCTCGATTCCTCTCGCGCCGCCGCCTCTTCGCTTTGTGTTGCACCCGCTACGGGCGCATGCAACCGTGAACGGCCATAACAGCCGGGTACGTGCTCAGCGTGCAGCTTTCCCGGCGCGCCGGGATGGCTGACGCACGGCATCAGCGAGCCTCCCAGTCCTTCGCGTCGGCCGCGGGGGGCCGACGCTACATCCGCGCCGCCGTGCCGTGCTACGACTGGCGCCCGACAATGGCCTGTGCCACGCGCATGATGCATCGATCCTGGCCAACTGTACTAGAACGGCCGCACATTCTTACCAATCTCGCCGGGCGGCGACACCTCAGACCGCTCCGGCGGCCCCGGCAGCCGCCGCCGGGCGATCATAATCGCTCCGACCATCGCCACCATCAACAGAACGCCGGCTACCTGCAAGCTCACGGGGAAGCCGTCCTCCGTCAACAACGCCCGGCCGACGGCCAACGTATTGCCGACGCCCGTCTGTTCGGACGGAGGCAGCGGCCGCATCGGCCAAGGATGGTCCGCCAACAGGCCGGCGACCGTCGCCATCATCACGAAGCCGACGATGACGGCGGACGCCGGTTTGCGTGCCGAACGATCGTACGCCAAGGCGTCGGCGATCCCGCCGGGCGCATCGGCCGTCGATTGCTGGGCCATCATGATGACGAAGACGTAGGTCACGAGGATGGCCCCGGCGTAGATAATCACGAGAGCCGCCGCGAGGAACTCCGCCCCGACGAGCAGGACCAACGCCGCCGTGCTCAGGACCACCAGGATGAAGTACAACGCCGAATAGACCGGCTGGGCGTGCGTCACGACTCGAATCGCCCCGAAGATCGCCAGCACGCTCAGCAGGCAGACGTAGAACCCGTTCCCGTCTTGACCCAAGACACGGCCGAGCAGCATAACCATCGCGCCCAGGGCGACGGCGACGAAGATGGCTGCGGGCGCAGGCCTGGAGAGCCGTCCCTCCTTCGGCAAGGCCCAATAGACGGCCATCGCCAACAGGCCCGCCAGGGCATAGCTCGCGTAGATCAGCATCTGCTCCAAGGCCTAACTCCCGCGCGTCTCCGTGGCCCATCGTCAAGCCGGCGGCAAGAGCTCGCTCTCGCTCCGACGAATCGAAGCCCCCAGACTGGCACCCGCAACCCGCGGCTCTCAATACCCCGTCACCGGAGGGTTCTTCCGCGGCTTCGCATCG
>CAZERK010000086.1:2648-10512 GCA_964514515.1 uncultured Planctomycetaceae bacterium | reverse complement strand
GCGTCCGTAGCGGCAGACCTCCAGGTCGGCCGTCTTCTCCATGCGCCGGCCGAGCGGGAGCTCGGCCGCTACCCATCACGAACCCGCGCACCACTGTGAACGGTCATAAACGACACCGCCGGCACCGCCTACTGATTCAACCGGTTCGAGCCGTAGTTGCTGCCGTACACGATGTACGCTTCGCCGGCATCCACGCGCCGCTGGTTGGGCGAGTTCGGATAGACGAAATCCGCGTGCGGCGCGCCGAGGATGATGTCGTCGAAGCCGTCGCCGTCGATGTCGCCGATGCCGGCCGCCGTCTCGATCGGCGCTTCGTCCTGCGTCCCCAGGGCAAACCGTGAGATGAACACGATGCCGGGCAGCGTGGCAGTCCCGACCTGGGTCAGGTTGAAGGAGACATTCGCGTCGGGGTCGAGGTCCACCAGATGCTGGCCGCCGAAGATCAAGTAGGCGACGCCGACGTGCGTCTCCGTGACCGTGATCGGCAAACCTGTGTTCGGATCAATCGATTGCACATCCACCTGCCGCCTCTCGCCGGGGCTGGTGATCAGGAGGTCGCCGACGCCGTCACCGTTGAAGTCGCCGGCCGACGCGATGTCATGGCCGGCCTTTGCCCCAGCATGAGCCCCGTAGAACTTCACCCCGGGGAGGTCAAACGTGCCGACGTCTACCGGTGAGAATCCCTCTTCGCCGGTGATCGGTCGAGCACCGAAGATGACCCCGACATAGCCGGAGTTCACGCCGTTGGGTTCGTCGTATGACTCGGACGCGAACGCCACGTCATCCACGCCGTCAGCGTTGATGTCCAGGACGCTCGTCTGAACGAGGCCGAACATGTCGCCGCTGTGATTGCCAATGATCTCGATCCGAGGCCGGACGGCTGTTTTCAAGTCCGTGTCCCCGAAGCCTCCAAGCGGCGTCTTCAGAATGTACACCACGCCGCATTCCGTCCGCCCATTGCGGCTGGCCCCCGGGGCGCCGGCCAAGATGTCCACAACGCCGTCCTGGTTGAAGTCTCCTGCCGGCCGAGCAAATCCAAAGCGGTCGCCGACCTGCTCCCCGAGAAGCGTCGTATGGTTTGGCAACGGGACGAAAGCCCTCAGACAGTATTCCCGGACGGTTTCCTCGTCCTCCTCGAATTCGATGCAACTATCTCCCGCGGTCGTGTAGCTCGGCAAAGACATCTCCGTCGAAGCGTAAATGCCCGCCGATAGGTAGGAATCGACCGGACCGGACCGCCAAACGGTCAGCCGTCCGCGGTCGAGGTCGTTGGGATCGTACGGCGCGTGGGAACCGTCGGCGTTAAACCCTCCGAGCGGATCGTAGCCCGGACTGGAGATGAGCAACTCGTCTCCGGGTGAATTGTCGAAGTTTGGCATTCGAGCGATGGTTCGACCGTAATCGCTCTCAGAATGCCAGGTTCCATAGTTCCCGTCGTCGACAAGGAACCGTTCGATCTCGTCGAACCAACCGCCGCGGAATCGCATGCCGGCAGGGACGGCATTGATGGCCCACTGAACGCCTTCGTCGTCCTGGGCGCCGTCCGGGTCGTGCTGCCCTGCAAGCCCGGCATCAACGAACAGGCTGAAAGCACCGTTCTCGCTGATGTTGTTCGTACCGTCGACGGCGATGACGATTCCCTGGCCGATCGAGTTGTAGACGAACTTCTGACCCATCAAGAAGAAATGGGGCGGGTGGAACGGCGAAACCAGGTCGTCTCGACCGGTATCCGCGGTTTCGCACCACGACCACTGCGGTCCAACATCGAGATACCCGAGATCTGTGTCGCTGCACCCGTCGGCAGGATCAGAGTCGATGAAGTCCCATGCCGACGAAACAAAAGGCAGCCCGAATACAAAATCGCGGACCCCGTCGTTTGACAGGTCCACGTGCGTGACCGACATCAGACCGGACGTGTAGGCCGCGGGGTGCAGCGCGTCGTAGGTCGTGAGCGGTGGCAACTCGTCGCCGACGTTGCCGCCCGGAGGCATCTGATCGTCGTGCGCCTCCGGCATCGTGTAGGTGGTCCCGCGGAAGAAGGTCCCCACGCTGTTGATGCTGTTGGTCCCGCCGAAGCGGCCGACATTGCTCGCGTCATAGGGGTTGGTGTAATAAGCCGGCGTCTCGGGAAAATCAACGACGTTGCCGTTCGGATCCGTCGTATCCGGCAGCCCGTTCTCGTTAGGGTCCGCGGGGACGGGCGTCTTCTACCGACCGAAGAGCATGTAGGCGGCGCCGGACTGAACGCGGCCGCGAGGACTCGCGAAGCGGCCGACGATCATGAAGTCCTCCGGCCCGTCCAAGTCCAGATCCCCGGCTGCGAAGAAGCTCGAACCCAGATTCTCGCCGACGCTGAATCCGTAGAAGCGGGCGCCGGCCAACCCGAACCCGCCAACGGCCACGGACACAACACCTTGGGCGATGGACGTGCCGGGTACCGCAACGACCACCGGCAGCCGAGACGTCGTGCGGACGGAAGGATTGCCGCTGCCGTCGGCAGGGTTGTACGTGCGATCGTCAATCTCCGCGAAGATGTAATAGGTGCCGGCCGTGACTCCCACCGTGCTCCAGACCGCCGTTCCGTCGGCCGCGCCTGGGCCGACCGGATAACCGTCCATGATCGGGATTTCCTGCGCCGGCGACGGATTTGCGTTGGTCGACGCGAAGACTCGAACCACGGCAATGTCTTCGGCGTCCTCGCCGCTGAAGCTGATTGTCACGAGATCGCCGGGCTCGGCCACGTACCGGTCGGCCTCCGGCGTCTTCGGCGTGCTGAGGCTGGTGATGACCACGCGCGGGCTGCGATTCTCGCTGGGCACAGCCGGGTTATACGGAGCGGCGCCGCCGAAGGGGCAGGTCAATCCAAGCGACAGCCCCACGACGCAAGCGAAGAAGCAGACCGATACGATGGCTCGGCGGTTCCTGAGGCGACGAATCATTGCAGGCATTCCTCCCACGCCAGGCCTGCCGGCAAGACGGCAGCCCGAGCGCGCATCAGGCGGGACAATACCGAGGACCCCCTCTACGTTATCCTATCTTGCCAGCGCTCGTTGGGTCAAGGCCCTCGCGGTGTGCTACGTCGGATCGGTACGGCGATCGCATTCTCATTATCAGAGCCGCGACCGTAAGGGAGCGGTCACCACGCCAAACAGGAACACCGCTCCTTCAGCCCGACTTTGTCGGGACGGCTCTGTTCGGAGGGAGAAGACGAGGGCCCTCTCGGTTCAGGTAAGCGTCTGGGCGTGCTTATCGGCGTCGGCGGGCTCGCGCCCCTCTCTCGCGTCGACGCGCGCGGCAGTCAGGACCGCCGCCCGACTTTCATGATTGTACGCCTCGCGCCCCATCGCCGTCCAGTTAGATGCCCGAAAATACGTCCGTTCGCCTGTGCAGTCTCATGAGCCCGTCGGGATGGATCCGCTGATCCGGTCGAGCACCGGGTTCACAGGACCCGGCTCTGAAGTCCGCGAGTCCCCCGCTTGGCCCGGCTGCCTCGGCGTCACGAGTCCGCATCGAGGTGGAGATTCCGCCCCAGAAGCAATACCCTACGTCTCGTGCCGTCGCCGGCGGGCGTTCGCAGGGCTGCACCTGTGCCGTGAGGGGCCGCGAATCGCCGAATCCGTGTGGAAGCCCTCGACAGGCCCCAACAGCCTGATGATCGGCCAAGATATGGCATGGAACGTAAGTTGACGCCAAGCGTCGAATCCAATGAGCGGCGGACCGCGGCAGCGGACGCAGCCGTCTCCTGGGACGAGGCGGTGTTGATCGAGCGATGCCGTCAGGGCGACGGGGCAGCGTTCTCGGAATTGGTGGGCCGATATCAAGATCGCCTGTTCAATGCGTGCCTGAGAATGTGCGGCAATTGGACCGAGGCGGAGGACTTCGCACAGGAAGCGCTGTTGCGAGCGATGCAATCGATCGGCGGCTTCGACGCAAGAGCGAAATTCTCGACGTGGCTCTTTCGGATCGCCATCAACCTGATGATCAGCGCTCGACGCAAGCGCCGCTCGGCCAAGGAGGTGCCGCTGGGCCTCGTCGGCGAAGACATCGAAGGCGTACCGATCGGCGCGCAGCAGAACTCGTCCAGGGGCCAACTGGCAGCGGACTCTGCGGGTGCGGGGGGCGCGGCGCGGGCGGAGGCCCGCGAAAGGGATCGGCTCGTCTTGCAGGCGTTGGCCGGCCTCGACGAAGACCATCGAGCCGTGGTCATCCTGCGGGACGTCGAGTCTTTTGATTACGAACAGATCGCCGAAATATTGGACGTCCCGGCCGGCACGGTGAAGTCTCGCCTGCACCGCGCCCGATGGGCGCTTCGCGAGCGACTGCTGCCGCTGCTCGGCGAGCGACAAGGATAGGACGGCGCCTGACGACGCCCGACGGAACCGATGACGCAAAGCCAGGAACAATACGAGCAGTTGACGGCGTACCTCGACGGCGAGCTGACGGAATCTCAAGCCAAGGACGTCGAGCAACTGTTGGCCCGCAACGCCGACGCCCGTCGTCTGCTGGCGGAGCTTCGGGCAACGTCGAGGCTGGTCGCTTCGCTGCCGAAAGCCCCGGCGCCGCCTGGCCTGGCCGCGGCGGTGACGGGACGACTGGAGCGGCAGGCGCTGTTCGGCGAGTCTGCGACGGGCGAACGATACCGAAGCGGCCGCAGATGGCTGGTCCGCACGTTGGCTGTCGCGGCAGTCCTGATGCTTATGCTCACGGCGGGCTGGTTCTTCCTGCCTGACCTGCGAATCGGCGAAGACCAGCGGAACGTCCTCACCGTGGCAGACAACGAGGCGCCTGCCCGGAAGTCGTTGGCTGCGAAGGGCAGCCCGGCGGCATCCCTTCAAGGTTCGCACCAGACCGCCGCTCAGCCGCGCGGCGAGAAGGTCGGGGCCGCCGCAACTCCGCCCGCTCGACAGCGCGCAGCGAAATCAGAAGGCGAGACGGTCGCCGCCCAGGCGGACCGAAAGACGAAGGGCCCGAATCGCACCGTAGCTGCCCGCCCGTCTGCCGACGAAGCGGAAGTCGTCGCGCAACCGCCGAGCCCTCCGACGGCCGCGGTCCTGCAGGAGCCGATACCTGGAGAACAAAAAGCCGTGCGATTACCGGAATCTCTGACGGCCGCTGCCATGCAGGAGCCGGGACTTGAGGAGCATGCCGCGGTGCAATTGCCGCAACCTGCCACGACTGTCGGGGCGGAACCGACGGGACCGGCGGCAGACGCGGTCGTGCAAGGGCAGAAGACCCAGGCAGATGCCCAACCAGACGCCGGTGGTCGTGGCGCGTACAAAGACCGAGGGCGCGAAACGGGGGACGGCGTACGGCATGGCGAGAAAGGGCGCGGAACGGGAGGCGGCCGCCAGCCCGATGGAAGAGGGCTCGACGCGGCAGGTCGCGACTGGCCTACCGGGAGAGGGCGAGCCTTGGACTTGGTTACGAAGGGCGGCACGCCATCGGAAGGCGGTCCTGCATCGTTTGACGAACTGCTGGCCGGCAACGTGCTCACGAACGACGATCTTCGACGGATGACCGTGACGTGCGCCGCCCGTCAGGTTGTCGCCGTGTCCGACGCTCAGGCCGCACGGCGGTTGCGGCGGCACACGCTTGACTTCTTGAAGTCGCATGGCGTGATGGATGCCCGCCGCCAAGCCCTGCCGGAGCCGATTGCTTCGTCGCAGTCCTTCTACCTTCTTTCGGAAAACGACGGGACCACGGCCGCCGTTGAAGACGTGCGAATCCTGGCGAACCTGCCCGAACGAGCGGCCTTCGAGTTGGTCGAATCCCTGCGGCAAATCGCGTCGGACGACCCTGCGTCGATCTCGTTGATCGCCGAAGAGGGCGAACCGTTTGGCGCACGAGACGAGCTCGTGCGGGAGAAGAGGAGACTTCCTTCTGCGGCCGAAACGCCTGAGACGCCCGCGGAGCGACGCGACGAGAGCGCCGTCGAGGCCCTCGCCGCCCAGCGCATGATCACGCTAGGCATCGACCTGCTCATCCGGTCCGAACAACCAACAAGACGTCCTGCGCGGGGCACGCAGGAGAAGCAGGACGCGCAGGAGAAGCGGGAGGATCAAGAAGAACGAGCCCCGCTATCGCAGCCGTCGCCACGAAGCATCGACGGCCGACCGACCGACGGCTCCATCTCGACGAGCCAGCCTAGTTCTCCGACCTCCCAGGGGGCAAGCGGTGGCTAAGCGACCATCGGAGGATTCCGGCAAGCCCAAGCGAAAGGAACGCGTGGACCTGCGGCGGAACCGCGGGAAGACGACGCGTCAGAAAAACCTCCCGACCAAGCGCTATCGCGACGGTGACGCCGAACAAGAAGGCGAGGCTTCCGTGGAAAACGTCCGCGTCAAGGGCGAGCTTTCACGGAAGCGCACGGTGTCGCAGCCCAGCGAGAACGAGCTTGCGGAGTTGCGGGGCGGCGTCGTCGTGGCCCTTCGCGGCTTGATCGCCGAGGTCGACGACGGGCAGCGAATCCGAGCGTGCACCATCCGCCGAATGCTGCGGACGCGACGGATCAAGGAGCGTCATCCGATCGCCGTCGGCGACGCCGTTCGGTTTCTCCCTGTCGAACGATCCGGATCGGCGCCTGCCGACGCCGACCCTGCTTCGTCCGACCCCGCTTCGCCCACGCCTCCTTCATCCGTCTCCGCTTCGGTCGGCCGCGTTTCGTTAGAATCGCCTGACGGTGTTATCGAGAGCGTCGAACCTCGCCGGACCACGCTGTTGCGACTGTACGAACGCCGCGTACAGGTCGTCGCGGCCAACGTCGATCTGGCCGTGATCGTCGTGGCCGCGGACCAGCCGACGCTGCGGCCGCATCTGGTCGACCGGTTCCTCGTTTCCGCCTTGTACGGTCACCTGGAACCCGTCGTCTGCATCAACAAGATGGACCTGGACGTTGACGGCGTTGCCGCAGGCGTCGCCCAACGGTACGCGGCGATCGGCTATCCGTCCGTGACGACAAGCATCGTCACAAACCAGGGTTTGGACGCCCTGCGCGAGGTGTTGCGAGCCCGGACGTCCGTGTTGGCCGGGCCCAGCGGCGTCGGCAAGAGCTCGCTCTTGAACGCCCTCGATCCCGGCCTGCAACTGAAGGTCGGCACGCTGACCGACTTGCAGCGAGGCCGGCATACGACGACGACCGCCCGCCTGCTGCGATGGGCGTTCGGCGGCTACGTCGTGGATACGCCCGGCTTGCGACAGTTCGAGTTGATCAAGATGCAGCCCGGCGAACTCGAAGGCTACTTCGTCGAGTTCGTGGATTTGGTCGCGCAATGCCGCTTTCCCGACTGCTCCCATACGCACGAAGAAGGCTGCGCCGTACAGGCCGCGGTGGAGGAGGAGCGAATCGACGCCGCCCGCTACGAGAGCTACTGCCGCATGTACGAGGAATGCGCCTCCAAGCGAAAGTACCGTTGACCTCGGACTCGCCCACGACGTTCCGAATTGCTGACGAGGCGTCCGCGTGTCCGTGCGGGCACGAAGCGGCTATGATACGCACGTGAGCCTGCGGCGGACGGGCCGTTTGGAGACTAGAGGGCGCGCGGCGGCAGACGGTCGCTTGAGCAACACAGCAGACTGACCGCGGCAAGCGACTTCCCGACCATGCGGTTGCTTCACGGCGGACCGGTCGCGGCGCCGCCCGGACTGAAGTCCGGGGCTCCTTGGCCTTGCGAAGCTGCTCCCGAGACGTGCAACTGCCTGACTGACAAACCCGCTGAAAGGAAACAGAAGATGATGAAGAGTCCGCGATGTCGGTTGTTGGCTGTCCCGATATTCCTGGTTGCTTGGTGCGCCGTGCTCGGCGACGAGCCGTTGCCGAGAGATCCAAACAACGTGTACTGCGAGGTTGAGCACGGGCTCTCGTCCA
>CAZERK010000086.1:0-2638 GCA_964514515.1 uncultured Planctomycetaceae bacterium | reverse complement strand
GGGCGCGTCGCGTTCTACCTGCACGTCAAGACGGGGGCGCTCAACGAGAAGGAGACGCAGAACGGCATCGCGCATTTCAACGAGCATATGGCCTTCAACGGATCGAAGCATTTTGCGCCTGGCAAGCTGTTTCCGTTCCTGAACAAGCTGGGCATGGAGACCGGCCAACACACGAACGCGCACACCGGATACGACGAGACGGTGTACGTCCTGACCATGCCGGACAACAAAGGCGAGACGATCGAACAGGCCCTGACGATCCTGTCGGACTACGCCGACGGGCTGCTGTTTCTCCCCGAAGAGATCGACAAGGAACGCAACGTCATCCTCGAGGAAGCTCGCGCTCGCAAGAGCCCCAGCGAACGCATCCGCAAGGAGCTGATGAAGAAGGTCTTCGCGGGAACCCGATTGGCCGTGCATGACGTGATCGGCGACGAGGCGCAGATCGCGGAATGGTCCAAGACCGATTTCGACGACTACTACAACACGTGGTACCGGCCTGACAACATGACGCTGATCGCGGTCGGCGACGTCGATCCGCAGGAGATTATCGATCTCGCCAAGAAGCATCTCGGCGCATTCAAGCCGCGTGCGGCGTCACGGGAACCCGGCAAAGCAGGCATCAAGCCCATCGAGGAGGCGCGGGCCTTTGTTCTGACGGACCCCGAGCAGGTCATGGGCATGTTGCAGGTCATGGCCATCAAGGCCGGCCGCCCACCGATGAAGACGTACGCGGACTACCGCTTCAACGAAGTCGAGAACATCGGCACGTGGATCGTCAGCCGGCGGCTGCGGGAGATGGTCGAGAAGGGGACGGCGGCATTTCTGGGGGGCAACGTGTTCGTCAGCGGCCTGTTCCATGAGACGATCCTGCCGATGGGCTCGACCGTCGGTCAGCCGCAGGACTGGAACCGCGCCTTGGAGCAGTTGGTCGTCGAGATCAACCGAGCCATCGAACATGGCTTCACGGAGCGTGAGATGCGCCTCGCCCGCGACGAGATGTTGGCCGAGGCCGAGCACGACGTCGAAACTGAACAAACGCAGAATGCCCAGACTTTTCTGGGTCAGTTCAGCTCGGCCGTCGGATCGGATGAACCGATTCTCTCGGCCCAGCAGCGGCTGGACCTGCTAAGGAAGATCTTCGCCGAGATCACCCTTTCGCAGGTCCATCGCGTCTTCGTCGACAACTTCAAGACGAATGCCTACACGTACGTGCTGGTGATGCCGGAGAAGAAGGAAGGTCTGACGCTTCCGACGCCGCAGGACGTGCTCGCCGCCGCGGCTGAGGCTCAGGCCCGCAAGACCGAGCCGCCGCAGAAGAAGGCGGAGGTCGATTCGATTCTGGCGGAAACGCCTAAGCCGGGAACCGTGCTCAGCCAGGAGACGGACGGCGAACTGAAGATTACGACCGCGAAGCTGAGCAACGGCATCGTCTTGCATCACCGCTTCATGGACTACAAGAAAGACCGCGTGATCGTGAACATCACGATTCCCGGCGCGCAGATCGAAGAAACGGCGGAGAGTCAAGGCGCCAGCGAGATCGCAAGTCTCGCGTTCGGCCAGCCGGCCACCTCCCGACTGGACTCAACGCAGGTTCGCGACCTCCTGACAGGCAAGACGGTCCAGGTGAGCGGTGACGCCGGACAAGACGCGTTCACGATCTCGATTGTTGGATCGCCCAAGGACATGGAAATCGGCTTCCAGCTCGTCCACGCCCTGCTCACCGACGGGCGCGTCGAGGCATCCGCCTTCGACAACTGGAAGAAGGCGACGCTGCAGCGCCTCGAACAGGAGAAGACGCAATGGCAGGGCCATCTCCGCAGACTTCTGGATGAGGTGGTCTTCGCCGGCGACGTCCGACTGTCAGACCTGACGGCCGAGCAGGTCAGCCGATTGAACGCGGAGATGGGCGAACGGTGGCTCAAGCGCCTGGCAGGCGGCGCGGGCACGGAGGTCGCCATCGTGGGCGATCTCTCGCTCGACGCCGGCCTCGCCTTGGCGACGGAGTACCTCGCCTCGCTGCCGAAGCCGGTTCTGAAGGCTGAGCGGCTCGATCCCCTTCGCAAGGTCAGCCGCGGTTCCGGTCCGTACGCCAAAACGATCCGGTTCGATACGATCACGCCGACGGCCGTCGCCTTCGCCGGATTCGTGAGCTGCGACGACCGCGACGTGTTGGATCGTCGGCTGCTCACGATGGCTGCTCGCATCGTCAGCGACCGGATGTTCGAGCGCATCCGCGAGCAGGAGCGGCTCGTCTATAGCATCGACTGTCGCAACATCCCCGCCGAGGCCTATCCCGGCCTCGGGATGATGTTCGCCGCGGCGCCGACGGACCCCGAGAAAGCGGAAACCCTGGCCGACCGCATCATCGAGATGATGAAGGACTTTGCAGACAAAGGGCCGACCGACGAAGAGCTGACCACGGCCAAGAAGCAGATCGCCAACACGCTGGAGACGAGTCTCAAGGAGCCCGGATTCTGGGCCGACGTTCTTAAGGACACGCAGTACCGCAGTCGGACGCTGGACGAGTTGAAGGACTTGCCCGGCGTTTATGACAGGTTCACCGCTCAGCAACTCCAGGACGTCGTCAAGAAGTATCTCAAGGACGATCGGGTTATCCGGCTGGTCGCGATCCCCC
>CAZERK010000085.1:5421-10549 GCA_964514515.1 uncultured Planctomycetaceae bacterium | reverse complement strand
GGCGTCCGGGCGATCCCGAGCGCCGCGCGCGTCCTGGGCTTCATCGGCATCATCCTCGCCCTTCAGATGGCGCCGACGCTCGAGAACTACGGCCAAATCCAGCGCGTCGCCGACATCGTTGGCATTGCGATGTTTCGTGAGCTGGGCCCCCTGCTGTCGGGGATCGTGCTCTCGGGCTTTGCCGGGGCCAGCATCGCCGCCGAGCTGGGCACGATGGTCGAGGGTGAAGAGATCAAGGCGCTCAAGGCGATCGCCCTGAACCCGATCCGCTTCCTCGTCGTGCCGCGGTTTCTGGCGACTGTCCTCATGCTCACGATGCTGACCGTCATCGCCGACGTTGTGGGCGTCTTCGGCGGGCTCTTGACCGGCACGTTGATCCTCGACATCGACGCCCAACAGTACCTCAGCTACACGCGCGACGCTCTGACCAACAAGGACTTCATCACGGGCCTCGTCAAGGCCGCGGTCTTCGGCGTGATGATCGCCATCATCGCGTGCTACGAGGGGCTGAACGTGACCGGCGGCGCGGAAGGCGTCGGCCGCGCGACGACCAGCACCGTCGTCAAGTCCATCGTCGCGCTCATCACGGCGGACGTCGTATTCACCGCCATCTTCTACGCCTTCGGGCTGTAGTACCTATCCCCACGTCGCATCTCGATCAGGGTGGGGTGGAAAAGGTGTCAGGAATCGTTTCTTGATGACGCCTTCTCCACGTTTTCAAGAAACGATTCCTGACACCTTTTTCTGCATCGGGCACGCCTGATGGGCGCGGCCGCCGACCGTCGCTACCATCGCCGCTATGCAGCCGGCGTCGGAGATCAACGGCTCAAGCTCCCTGCTCGCCCAAGCCGGCGCAGCGTCGCCCGCTCTGATTGAGGAGCCCGTCGGCGTGCTGGCGGTCCTGCTTACCGTGCTCGCCCTGGTCTTCTGGTTGAAACAGCGACGCTGGGGCGCTCGGCTCTTCAACGTCATCCCCGCGATCGTCTTCTGCTACTTCGTGCCCACGACCTTGAGCGGCCTGGGGCTGATTCCGTCCCAGTCGCCGCTGTACGACTGGGTCAAGGAGTACGTCCTGCCGTCGAGCCTCCTGCTGCTCACGCTGTCCCTCGACGTGTCCGGCATCCTGCGGTTGGGGCCGAAGGCGGGCATCATGCTTCTGGCGGGCACGGCCGGCGTCGTACTCGGCGGCCCGATCGCCCTATTGATCTGGCAGCATCAACTGCCGCAGGACGCTTGGCGACAGATGGCCTACCTTGCCGGGAGCTGGATCGGCGGAGGCGCCAACGCCGTGGCCCTGCAACGGACCTTCGGCGCCAGCGACGCTTCGATCAGCCCGATCATCGTCGTGGACGTGGCGCTGTCGAACCTCTGGACCGGCGTCCTGTTGTACCTGGCGGGCCGGCACGCGCGAATCGACCGTTGGCTGGGCGGCGATGCCACGGCGATGACACGGCTCGAGCGCCGGATGGCGGAGTTCGAGCGGCGCGTCGCCCGAACGATCTCGCTCGCCGACCTGCTGACGATCCTGGCCTTGGGATTCGGATTGACGTGGCTCGCGCACGTGGCCGGCCACGCGCTGCCCCGACTCGGCTGCTTCGCCCGGATGGAGGGCTGTGTCAACGCCTTCGCGTGGAAGATCATCCTGGTCGGCGTCGCAGGCGTCGCACTGTCGTTCACGCGACTGCGGTCGTTGGAAGGCGCCGGGGCGTCCAAGTTCGGCACGGCGATGATGTATCTGCTGATCGCGTCAATCGGGGCGGGCGCGGATTTCCGACGACTGCTCCACGGCGAGGCCGGCTACTTCCTGGCCCTTGCCGTCACGTGGATGGCCGTGCATGTCGCCATCATGCTGGGGGTCGGCAAGCTGATCCGTGCGCCGCTGTTCTTCATCGCCGTCGGATCGCAGGCCAACATCGGCGGGGCCGCCTCCGCGCCGATCGTGGCCGGCGCGTTCAATCCGGTATTGGCGCCCGTCGGCGTGCTGCTGGCGATTGCCAGCTACGCGATCGGCACGTACGGCGGCCTGTTGTGCGTCAACCTCTGCCGTTGGACGCTGGGAGGCAGTTCACCGTGACCGTCCTGCTCGTTCAAGTCCATCCGAAGGTGCATCCCGAAGGCATCGAGGACGTGCTGCGCGTGGGCGGCACGCCGCATCAGATCGCGCACGCTTATTCGGAGCCGCAACTACCCGACCCGGCGGACTTCCGCGCCGTCATGGTCTTCGGCACGCCCGCGAGTTGCACGGAACTCGACCAGCACCCCGACCTGCTGCGCGTGCGCGACTTCATGGCGTGCTGCCTGAGCGTCGAGACGCCGCTCTTGGGCATCTGCTTCGGCGGCCAACTGCTCGCTCAACTGCTCGGAGCCGAGGTCCGCCGCGCCGAGATCGGCGAGTTCGGAGCTTACACCGTTCGTCTGACCGAGCAGGGCCTGCGATCGCCGTACTTCGCGGGCTTCCCTGCGAGCTTCTCGATGCCGCAGTTTCATTACGACCGCTTCGACTTGCCCCCTGGCGCTGCGTCGCTGGCGTACACGGCGCACGGCCCCTGCCAAGCGTTCGCCATCCGTCGTGCTCTGGGGTTGCAGTTTCACATCGAGGCGGTGCCCGAGACGCTCTCGCGATGGGCGGCAGTCTATCCTGAAGGCTTGGCCCATGTCGGCAAGACCGTCGCGCAAATCCGCGACGAACTGGCCGCCCAGGCCGCCGCCCAACGCCGCCTCTGCAAGCTGTTCGTTGACAACTTCCTTCGCACCGCCGCCTCTGCTTCAAGCCCCGGTTCGTGACGCCTGTGCTCGTGCGAGATTCCCATCTCGCACGCTCGATTCCGGGATTCCCATCCCGTGCTTGGAGAGGTTGGAAGGGCCTTCCTCGCACGTGGCGGCGCATTCCCGCGCCGTCGCGGCACGCGCACCAGCGTGCGCTTGGGGTAGAGGATTCTCAATACGATGGGTGCGAGAATCGACTTTCCCGCCTGCAAGGCGCGCCGGGATGGCCGACGCATGACAAAACGGGCAACCAATCGGTAGTTGGCGTCAGCACCCGTCGCGGGCGGGCCGCCTGCGCGCCGACGCAACGGTCACGTCGTCACTGAAGAGCCACCCGTGGGCCAAGACCCAGCGCGCCCGACTCTCAAGGCGCGGGGCTGGCGACTGCGTTCGCTCCGCCGGGACTTGGCTGTATACTGTCCGCGCCGATATGCAGGCCCTCGTCTATAACCCGACTCTCTTTCGCTGGCTGCTCTGCAAAGCGCTCGGTCTCGCGTTGCCTCGGGTCTTCTACGGTCCGCTGGCTTCGCTCAGGCTGATGGATTGCCCGTCGCCGGGACTGCCCGGGCCTGATTGGGTGCGCCTCAAGACCATCCTCGGCGGCATCTGCGGGACGGACCTGACGCTCGTCACGCAGCATATCCATCCCGCAAGCATCCTCCGCAACTACAGCAGGTTTCCGGCGGTCCTCGGCCATGAGAACGTCGCCGTGATCGACGAACTCGGCCCGGCCGTCAGCGGCTGGCACATCGGACAGCGCGTCTGCGTCGAACCGGCGGTGGGCTGCCAAGGACGCCCCGCAGCCGCTGCGTGCCCCCAGTGCGCGGCCGGCCGTCCAACGCTCTGCGAACGCTTCGAGTCCGGCGATGCGTTGCCGCCGAGGGCCTTGATCGGGCTGAATCCCGTGACGGGCGGCAGTTGGGCGTCCTCGTTCGTCGCGCATCAGTCGCAGCTTCACGGTGTTCCCGCCGGCGTGCCGGACGACGTCGCGGTCCTCGTTGACCCCATCGCCTCCGCGACGCACGCGGTCCTGCGACGGCGACCCGAGCCAGGCGAGAGCGTCCTCGTCCACGGTTCGGGCGTCATCGCGATGGGGGTCGTGGCAGCGCTCCGCGCGCTGGGCTGCGACAACGACGTCACGATCACCGTGCGCCACGCCTTTCAGGCGGACCTGGCGGCGCAGCTCGGCGCGACGAACGTCCTGAGATTCAGCCGGGGCGGGAGATCGGCAAGCCGGTACGAAGCGGTCGCCGAACGGACCGGCGGCCGCATGCTCCGGGGCATCTTCGACAACCATGACCTACTGGGCGGTTTCGACTTGACCTACGACTGTACCGGATCGGGTTCGGGCCTGAGCGACGCATTGAAATGGACGCGCAGCCGCGGCTGCGTCGTGCTCGTCGGCACGACGGGCATCACGTGGCTGCATACAACGCCAATCTGGCTCAACGAGTTGACCGTGCTCGGCGCGAACGGGCGGCAGATCGAGTCGGTGGACGGCCACGACTGCCATACCTACGACGTCGTGCTGGGTTGGTTGGCGTCGGGCCGCTTGGACCTCTCGCGGATTCCGGTGCGACGGTTCCGTCTGGCTGATTATCGGGCAGCGTTTCGCGAAATCCTCCGCCCCGGGCGCGGCGCCATCCTCAAGGCGGCGTTTGAACCCTGAGGAACCAACCCGGGGGCTCAGGCAGCTCGATTCCTAGGTTCCTCATATCGGCTTGTGGGGTCGGCTCGCCGCGATGCGGCGGCTCGTGGGGGCTGCCGCGCCTTTTTTCTCAGGACGACCACGCGAACGACCGAAAAGAGGGACGGGAACCCGGCAATCGTGCGGGAATGCGCCGAAAGGGGCGAACATGCGTCGCGACAATCGAAGCCTGACCATCTGGGTGGCGGCGATCCTTGTTCTTTGCGCCTCGCTGTCGGTCGGCTGCCAGCCGGTCAATTGGTTCGGCAGCAATTTCAGCCTCAGCGTTTACGTGCCGCTCGGTCTCGGCGGGTCGCCCGGCTTGTTGAATCCCTTTGGAATCGTCCAGGCGATGGTGAACAGCTTGCTCGGCGTCCAATCCGGCTCTGTCTCGAACGAATCGGTCGGCTACCCGACTGCCAGTTCCTCGCCGTCAGCCGTCTACAACGCCACCATCCCGGCGATCATCACTCAATAGGCGCTCCGCGCTCGCAATCGGCCCCTTCGTTGCCTTCCGTGCCGTCGCGTGCGCCCGAGCACGCCCATGTGCTTCTCATCTGCGCCCCTGCCATCCTGCCGCCGGAGCCATACAATCCGATGGGGCGTTGCAGCCGGCGCCGCCGACGCGCTAGGGACGAGTTGGGTCGGGTGCTGGGGCCGCTGCGCGCGTTACGC
>CAZERK010000085.1:0-5411 GCA_964514515.1 uncultured Planctomycetaceae bacterium | reverse complement strand
CATCCGTCCTGAGCCGGGTGAGCGAGTTGGAGGTTCGGCTCTTCGGCGCGCCGCTGAAGGGCCGCACATGGTGCCTGATCGGCGGTGCGGTGATCCTGGCGATTGTCGGAGGCTGTTTGCTCCTCTCCGGGAGGGCGGATCAAACCAGTCGTGGAGACGTCCCAGGCGCCGCCGCTCCCCTTAGCCGGGGCGCGAAGGCTGATCCGTTTCGCGCGTGCGCAGGTATGACGACGCCGCCCGACGACCGGGTCGTGACCGAGCAGAGCGCCAGCGACATTGTTAACGGGCGGCTGCTCGGGCTGGATGCTGCTGTCCAGGAAAAGGAAATCGCCGCTGCTTATCGGTGGCGATGGCTGCCGGCTTCAGGCTGGGGCGGCTTCGTCCGTGCGCCCGCTGTGCGCGATGACGCATCGGGTGCGTGGGTCATCGAAGTCGTGGAAGAGGATAGCGGTGGCAAGGAAGTCGCCGTCATCAAGGCCGTGATCCAGGACGAGGACGCGGCGCTCCTGAAGACGAGAGATCCCGTGCGCGTGCGCGGCTGGATTTGCGACGTCACGCCCTCGCGCGAAATCCGCATGTCTCGCGGCCTAGCCGGCATCCGCGCCGGCCTCGTCCTCCTATCTGGCGCGTCCATCGAGCGGCTCTGAGCAGCCTCGAATCCCGCGAGCACGTGACACCGAATCCAGTCTGAATCTGCCGAACGGCCGTCATCGCCGAAGGCTGCGCGGCTTGCCTTGCGGCTACCCGCCGGCCACGGCCGGCGGCTTTCAAAGCGCACCGAATCGGCGATATCAAACTGGAACGGGTATGACGAGATGATGCCGTTCGAGCAGCGGCCACGGAAGGCCAGCGCCGCCTGAACGCGACTGCACACACGGGCGCATATCTTGCAAGGACTTGTGGTGCAACAGGGCTCGGGCGGTCCGTCGCTGGCAGGCAACGGCCGATGCCGTCATAATGCCGCATCCGCTCGCGCGGCCGTCGCGGCGAACCGCGGTTCCCGGGCCGAGCGGCCCACGGGGAGCACGCAGCATGAAAGTCACGATCGTCGGAAGCGGCTACGTCGGTTTGGTCACGGGCGTCTGCCTGGCGGATTCAGGCAACCACGTTCTCGGCCTGGACATCGACGAGGAGAAGGTCGCCCGGCTCAACCGCGGCGATTGCACGATCTTCGAGCCCGGCCTGTCTGATCTGCTGAAGGCGAACCTGGAGGCAGGGCGCTTCAAGGCCACGACGGACCTGCCGGCGGCCGTGCATCATGCCGACGTGATCTTCGTCGCCATCGGCACGCCACCGCGCGAGGACGGCTCGGCGGACCTCTCGGCGATCGACCGGTCGGTGCAGGAGATCGCCCAACACGTCAACAAGCGGACGATCCTCGTGATGAAGTCCACGGTGCCGGTCGGCACGGGCGACCACGTGGAGAAGCTCGTGTCGCCGCTCGCCAAGCACCCCGTCGTCGTGGTGAGCAATCCGGAGTTCCTGAAGGAAGGCACGGCCGTGGACGACTTCCTGCGGCCCGACCGCGTCGTGATCGGCACGGACGACGCCGAGGCGGCGGCGATGCTCGAAGAGTTGTACGAGCCGTTCGTCCGCAACCAGCACCCGATCCTGGTCGTTCCGCGCGCGGCCTCCGAGATGATCAAGTACGCGTCAAACTGCTACCTCTCCACGCGGATCAGCTTTATCAACCAGATCGCGAACCTGTGCGAGGCCTTGGGCATCGACGTCAACGACGTTCGCAAGGGCATGGGCTACGACGCCCGGATCGGCTTCCATTTCATGTATCCCGGCATCGGCTACGGCGGAAGCTGCTTCCCCAAGGACGTGCAGGCGTTGTACCGCGTGGCCGACGAGGCGGGCGTCGAGTCCGACTTGCTTAAGGCGGTTCATCAGGTCAATGCGCGGCAGAAGGTGTTGCTCCTGGACCGCATCCGCACGCATTTCAAAAACGATCTGGCCGGCCGCACCTTCGCGGTCTGGGGCGTCGCCTTCAAGCCCAAGACCGACGACATCCGTGAGGCGCCGGCCCTGGACGTCATCGAAGGCCTTCTCAAGGCCGGCGCCAAGGTCCGCGTCCACGACCCCGAGGCGATGCAGAACGCGAAGCAGGCGCTCGGCGCCCGCGTTGAGTACGTCGACGACGCATATGCAGCGGTCAAGGGCGCCGACGCGCTGGTCATCTGTACGGAATGGAACGAGTTTCGGTCGCCGGACTTCGACGTGCTGAAGGCTTCCCTGCGCCGACCGCTGATCTTCGACGGCCGCAACGTGTACGCGCCGAAGGCCATGCGCGCCCACGGCTTCGTGTACTACTCGATCGGCCGCCCGCCCGTGCTGTAAGGCCGTCCAACAGGACACGCGTCAGAACTCCCGGTTGCTTCCGATCAGAGCCGTCCCGATGAATCGGGATGAGCAAGCGGTCACGCAACGAGGCAACGGGGCGTTCCTGGATTCTGACGTACGTCGGAGCGGTTTCGTCCAGTCGGGATGCCTCTGTTCAGACTCATACCGGCGCGGCCGCTCTTGACATTTGGTGCGCGTCGTGCGATCCGCACCGCCCTTGGCACAGCGTTCTGGTGCGGCTGCCTCCTTATACCTATGATGCTCGGCTTCGGGCGGCGCGGGGCCGGTCCGATGGCTGGCGCCTCGCTTCGCTTCTTCCATGCCGGACGGTCAACTCGTGCGACGCGCAGACGCTACGTTGCCAAGACGCCTCCTGAGAAACGCCGGTCGACCGGAGGCCATGCTCGCCGGCACGTTCCTCGTCTTGATTCTCGTGGGCACGGCGCTGCTGGCCATGCCGTTTGCGCATGCGGAGCACGCCCGCGCCGTCCATCCCCTTGACGCGCTGTTCACGGCGACCTCGGCCGTCTGCGTGACGGGCCTGATCGTGGTCGATACCGGCCGCGACTTCTCGACGGCCGGGCAGATTATCATCCTCACCCTCATCCAACTGGGCGGCCTGGGCATCATGACGTTCGCCGCGCTGGCGGCCCAGGTGATTGGCGGCCGTCTGTCCTTTCGCTCGCAGGCCGCGCTGTACGACTCGTTCTACCAACGCGACGCCGCCGGCAAGATCGGCCGGGACCTCAAGCGCATCCTCCTGCTGACGTTGTTGTTCGAGGCGATCGGGACGGTGCTGCTCTTCGTGGAGTTTCGACGGCACGCCGGCGGGCATCCGCCGTTCTTCACCGCTCTCTTTCACGCTATCTCGGCTTTCTGCAACGCCGGCTTCTCGCTCGACTCCGACAGTCTCATCGACTACCGGACCCGACCCATCATCACGACGACGATTGCGACGCTCATCGTCCTGGGCGGCTTGGGTCATTCGGTCGTCCTGGAGTCTGCGCGGAGGATCGCGCGGCGGCTGACAAACCGTCGCAACGAGAGCGTGCTGCTGAGTCTTCACAGCCGGACGGTTCTCCTGACCTCGTTCGCCTTGATTCTGTTCGGCGCCATCGCGATCGGCGGCCTGGGCCTGACGGTCGGCGAACGGACGATCGGCGAGAAGATCGCCAACGCCATGTTCCAGTCGATCACGGCCCGGACGGCGGGCTTCAATACGGTGGACATCGCGAGCCTGCCGGCGGCGTCCCTGCTCGTCCTGATGGCCCTGATGTTCGTGGGCGGGTCGCCCGGTTCCTGCGCGGGCGGCATCAAGACGACGTCGTTTGCCGTCTGGCTGGCTCATCTTCGGGCAAAGCTGACCTCGGCAAAGGACGTGACGTTGCTCGAACGGAGGTTGCCGGAGGAGATCGTCGCTCGGGCGGCAGTCGTCGGCGGGCTCGCCTTGATCTGGAACGCGATCGGCTGCGTCTTCCTGGCGGTGACGGAATTGCCGCACCTGGCGCACGCGACGATGATCGACGTGATGTTCGAGCAAGTCTCCGCCTTCGCCACGGTCGGCTTGTCGACCGGCATCACGCCGGAACTGAGCATCGCCGGCAAACTGTGGGTCATCACGACGATGTTCGTCGGCCGAGTCGGTCCGTTGACAGCGGCCCTGGCCGTGATGTCGCGAGAACGCGTCGATATCCGGTATATTGAAGAACGCGTGATGATCGGCTGAAACGGTGGGCCGACGGGACTAGGTTCTGCAAGAGCGTCGTGGCAAAAGGGGACTGGCTCCGAGCCGAGGGCGACCAGCGTTACGGCCGGGAAGATGGAGAGGCAAACACCTGATGACAGTCAAAGAAGATTTGGTTTTCGAGGCCTTGTCCAGGGTCAAGGACCCGGAGTCAGGCAAGGACCTCATCGCGATGAACAGGGTCAAGCAGATCGAGATCGAAGGGCAGACGGTCCGACTCGGCGTCGAACTGACGACGCCGGCCGCTTCCGTCAAGGAGGCCGTCGCGCGCGAGATCGAGCGTGAGGTTGGCCGCCTGGACGGCGTGCAGAAGGTCGACATCGAATGGAGCACGAAGGCCCGCGAGGGCGGCGGGGGCCTGCCTCAACTGCCGGGCGTCAAGAACGCCATCGCCATCGGGGCGGGCAAGGGCGGCGTCGGCAAGTCCACGATCGCCGTGTTGGCGGCGTTGGGGCTTCAGCGCCAAGGCGCGGCGGTTGGCTTGCTGGATGCCGACGTGTACGGACCCTCGATCCCCAAGCTGCTGGGCGTCGACATGGCCCGGCCGGTCGTTCGCGATGAACGCTTCGTTCCGATCAACGCGGACGGGCTGAAGGTCATGTCCGTCGGCTTCCTGATCGGAACGGAGCAGGCGGTCATCTGGCGCGGACCGATGGTCCACGGCGTGGTCAAGCAGTTCCTGGAGCAGGTTGACTGGGGCGAGCTGGACTACCTCATCATCGATCTGCCGCCGGGCACGGGCGACGTTCCGCTGACCCTATCGCAGACCATCCCGATGACCGGGGCCGTCGTGGTCTGCACGCCGCAGGAAGTCGCCCTGTTGGATGCCGTCCGCGCCTTGCGGATGTATCAACAGCTCAACGTGGACATCGTTGGCATCGTCGAGAACATGAGTTACTTCGTCGCTCCCGATACCGGCAAGGAGTACGACCTGTTCGGCCGCGGCGGGGCTCGACAGACGGCCCAACGGCTGCAGGTGCCTCTCCTCGGCGAAATCCCGATCAATATCGCCATCCGCCAGGCCGGCGACGACGGCACGCCCAAGGCGAATTTCGACGACACCGATCCCGTCACGCGCGAGGCGATTGCATCGTTCGTTCGCAACCTGGCCGATCGGGTCAGCCAGATGAACGCCGCGAAGGCGCCGCCGCTGGAGCTGAAGATCACGTAGAGGAGGAGGAAAGAGGAAGTATGAAATATGAAGTATGAACGGAAGAGCACGCCGACCGCCAGCGCGATTCGGTTTCTATCCTAAATCACGTGCGTGATCGTGCGACGCAGTTGGTAGCGGCCGAGCTCCCGCTCGGCCGTTGCGGAGCAC
>CAZERK010000084.1:0-10556 GCA_964514515.1 uncultured Planctomycetaceae bacterium | reverse complement strand
GCTCCTCGGATGACTCGAGCGGAGGATTTCGATTTGCTCGCCCCGCTCCCCTGTCATGCGCCTTCTCCATCCGTTTTGTGCCCCAAAACCGACACGCTCAGATCATCCTGCCGGTCCATCGGATCGCAGCGTTTGCGCCCCTTTTGGTGCTGGTGCGCCCAGCCTTGCGCCAGCACCGGTCGCGACTGCCCGCCAACCGCTCTCGCCGGCCGCAGGAGCAGCCGCGCATGGCGATCAGTCTTTGCCGCCGGCCAAGGCCTCTTGCACCGCGGACCGCAGGGTTGCCGCGTCGAAGGGCTTGTCGAGGAACTTCTCGACCGGAACGTAGTCGCTGCCCAGTTCCTTCGAGTAGTCGATCCCCATCGTCCTGCCGACGGAGGAGATGATGACGATCGGGATGCTCTTCAACTGGTCATCCCGCTTGAACTCGTAGGCAAGATGGAAGCCCTCCGAAGGTGAATCCAGCATGATGTCCAGGAGGATGAGGTCCGGCTTGAGCGCGTGGGCGGCCTTCAAACCGGCCGGCCCCGTCAAGGCACACTCGACCTTGTAGCCCAACGGCTCCAGGATCATCTTGACGACCTGATGGATGTCGGCGTCGTCGTCAATCAACAAAATCGTCTTGGTGTCCGCCATAGTCGATGAACCTCCGCTGTACGGTGTGGGGTCGCCTTCCTGTGGCCTCCTTGCTTCGGCGTCGTCTCCGGTTGTCTCCAGGGCGAGCATTCTACCAAAGCGAAAGCCGCTGCACCCGGCCGATCACGGATCGGCGACCCCGATTGGTCGCCGCGGGCTGCTAACAAATCCGCGGTAGTTCCTCTCCGTAGGGCCGCTGAACAATCCGTTGGCCGCCAGCCCGCGTATGCAGCTCGACCAAGGGCGGCTGGGCCGCGGTAACCCGGCCAATAACGGCGGCGTGCTTTCCCAACGGGTGCGATTGCAGGGCCTGCAGGGCCCTGTCCGCGTCGTTGGCGGTGACCACGCAGACGCATTTTCCCTCGTTGGCGACGTTTACAGGGTCCAGACCCAGCATTTCCGCCGCATGCCGGGCCGTCGTCGTGATCGGGAGGCTGCCCTCTTCAATCTCGATGCTGAGGCGGCAACGCTCACTGATGTCGGCCAGCACGCCCGCTAGCCCGCCTCGCGTCGCGTCCCGCAGGAATTTGACGTCGACCCCGCTGGTCAGCAAGCCCGCAAGCAGACCGTTCAGGGGAGCCGCGTCGCTCCGGAGATCGGAATCAAATTCTATGCCGCCGCGAACGGACATGATGGTTAATCCGTGGTCCGCCAACGTGCCGGTCACCAGAACGGCGTCTCCTTCCGCCACGCGGTCCATGCCGAGCCGGACGCCCGGCAGCAGCCTGCCCACGCCGGCGGTATTGATGAACAGGCCGTCGCCCCCGCGATGCTCGACGACCTTGGTATCGCCGGTCACGACCTGAACGCCCGCCGATTCCGCCGTTCGGGCGATCGACGCGATGATTCGGCTCAGCAGCGCCAGGGGCAGGCCTTCCTCGATAATCAGGCCCAGGCTCAGCGCCACGGGCGAAGCCCCCATCACCGCCAAGTCGTTGACCGTTCCGGCGACGGCCATCTCGCCGATGTCGCCGCCGGGAAACTCCAGCGGCGTAATCACGTAGGAGTCCGTCGTGAACACGACGTCGCCGCCCTGCCACGGAACGACGGCCCCGTCGGTCATCGGACTGAGCCGGTCGTTCTTCAGGTGCGGCAGGAACAGCTCGCGGATCAGGCGGTCGGTCAACTCGCCGCCGCCGCCGTGCGCGAGCACGATTCTCTCGAACCGGCCCGGGGACGTTGCTTCAGTCGGCACGAATCCAGTCCTCCCACCGCCAATCTGGCCAGCAACGAAACGGCTTCGTTTAGCCGCGAGCCGAAGGCGAGCGCGTTCTTTCGTTCAATTGCTCGCGCGCCCGTCAGCACCCGACGGCTATGCCCGCGCGCCTGCCGGGTTGCGATTGTACTTGTACCACGCCGAGCATGTCCCTTCGCTGCTGACCATGCACGGCCCGACCGGCGACAGGGGCGTGCATTCGCTGCCGAACAACGGGCATTGCGCCGGCTCGACCTTGCCCTGAATCACGTCGCCGCACAGGCATGACGGAGGGTCCTCGTCCTCGCCCAGCCGGACGTCGAACCGCCGCAGCGCGTCGTATTCCTCGAACTCCGGCGCAAGCTCCAGCCCGCTGCTCGGAATCACGCCCAAGGCGCGCCAAGGCGTATCGCGCACCACGAAGACCTGGCTCAGCAGCGCCAGGGCTCGCCGATTGCCTTCGTTGCTGACGACCGCCGGATACACGTTTTCCAGTCGAGGCTCGCCCTGCGCCGCCTGTCTCGCCAGCCGCATCAGGCCGAGCATGATCTGGTCCGGCTCGAAGCCCGCGACGACGCAGCCCTTGCCGTGACGCTCGACGATCGGGCGGTAGGCGTCCGCGCCGATGATCACGCTGACGTGGCCCGGACAGAGGAACCCGTCAAGCGGCACGTCGCCGGCCTCCAGCAGGGCCATCATCGCCGGAACCACGAGCTTGTGACACATCAAGACGGAGAAGTTCGTGATCGCGCGCTGCCGCGCTTCGAGCACGACCGCGGCCGTCGCCGGCGCCGTCGTCTCGAAGCCGACGCCCAGGAAGACGACGTTCTGCTTCGGACGCTCGGCCGCCAGTTGCAGCGCGGTCCGTGCCGAGTTGATGACGTGGACGGCGGCCCCCGTCGCGCGCCGAGCCTCCAGGCTGCCCAGTTTCCCGGGCACGCGCACCATGTCGCCGTACGTGGCGATCAACGTGCCCGGCACGGAGGCGAGCTGAATCGCGGCGTCGATGTGTCGTTGGGCCGTCACGCAGACCGGGCAGCCCGGCCCGCTGACCAGTCGGAGCGTCCCGGGCAGCATCGATCGCAGACCGTTGCGGAAGGCGGACACCGTATGCGTGCCGCAGACCTCCATGACCTGCACGCGACGGCCGATCTGCGCACAGAGGGCCGCCGTTTGCTCGCGGAGGTCATGCAGCGGCGTCTTCACGAACCGGTCCCTTCGCCTTGGACGGTCTCCTCAGCCTCAGCGGGGAAACATTGCCGCAGGTAATCCCAGGTTTCAAGGGCGTCTTTCTCGGCAATCTGCGAGATGGCAAAGCCGGCATGCACGAGAAGCCAATCGCCAGGACCCGCCTCCGGCGTCAGCAGCTTGCTGATCTTCAGTCGGTTGCCCTGAAAGTCCACGAGCGCCTGATCCCCCTCGCACTCGATGACCTTGCCGGGAACGGCTAAGCACATGAACCGGCCCTTTCCTGCATCGCCGCTGCGATGACGGCCTGCCCCAAGGCCAAAGCTGCATCTCCGCAGGAAACACGAGTCGGCAACAGCACGGTCAGATGACGCTTGCCAAGCCGCTCCGTCAGTCGCTCGCGGAGTCGACGGTTGGCGAAGCAGCCTCCCGACAGCACGGCCGTCGAGGCGCCGGTCATCTCGCACGCCATCACCGCGACGGCCGTCAGCATGCGCGCGACCGTCTCGTGAAACCGAGCGGAGATCGCGCCGGTGCTTCGCTTGGCGCGAACGTCCTGGACGATCGCCCGCACCATCGGCGCGAGCGACATCTTAAACGAACCGCCGCAGGTTGTCGTCTCGTAAGGATACGGTTCAACATCCAGATCAGAGGCCGCGGCCTCCAAGGCGATGGCGGCCTGTGCCTCGCGCTCGTTCTTGTCACACAAGCCCAGGAGAAAGCTGATGCCGTCGAAGACGCGCCCCAGGCTCGACGTCATCGGCGAGTTGATCTTCGCCTTCAGCGCCTGGGCGAACCGGTCCAGTTCCTCGCGCGGGACGCGATCGAACGATTCGGTCAGGTTGGACCGCCAGTCCGCGCCGAAGGCATGTTCCAGCAGCGACGCCGCGGGCCGCCACGTATGGATCGCCGCCGCGTCGCCTCCGACCAAGGGGAAGTATTCGAGGTGAGAAAGCCGCTCGAAGCCGGCCGCGTCGCACGCTAGGATTTCGCAGCCCCAGGCCGCGCCGTCCGTCCCGTAGCCGACGCCGTCGCAGCAGATGCCTACGATGGGCTTGTCCACGCCGTGATCGACCATGATGCTCACGACGTGGGCATGATGGTGCTGGACGGCCACCGTCGGCAGGCCGAGCCCCTTGGCGTAGCGCGTGGACACGTAGAGCGGATGGAGATCGTGGGCGACCAAATCCGCCGTGAAGCCCAGCTTCTCGCGGAGCTGCTCGATCATCTGCACGTATTGGCGATAGACCTGGGGGTCCGTCAGATTGCCCAAGGCGGGGCTCAAAACGGCTTCTTGGCCTCGGCAGAAGCAGACCGTGGACTTCATCTCGGAACCGGTCGCGAGAATGCAGGAAGCCGTCGGTTTGGCCAGACGGAAAGTCGTCGGGGCGCCGTCGGTCGTCGAACTGGGCGGGATGCGACTGACTTGCAAGGTCCTGGCCTTTCGTAGAGTTGCCATGGTGCGGTTCCTCTCGTCTTTCACGAGCCCGACCCCTGGCGAATAGCACGCCCCGCAAGCGCGGTGCCACACCTCCTGCTATTGGGCGGTCGCGCCCCCTGGCGGGCGCAAGAAGGGCTTTGGCGGACGACTTCTGCTGACTGCTGATCGAGGATAGACCTTGCGGAATAATCCTCAAGAGTCCAAACTTTTTGCACTCAGGCGTATTGCCTCAACTTCAAGTCGGCTTTCTTGCGACCAGGGCCGCCGTGACTCGGCGCGGACGGCTCGGGCCCTCGCGAGAAATCTCCGTGTGCCACCCGGAGAAGTACGACGCCAACTCGCCCGGCGCCAGGACGTGGGCTGCTCCCCCAGGTCGGCCGTATCGCTGCCTTTGCGGCTCGACGAACGTCTCGTAGACGACGAACCCGCCCGGTCGCACGGCCTCACGTATGAACGGCATCAGCGGGCGTTGTAGGAAGTCGAAGCAGCACACCAAGTCGAAGGCGCTATCCGGCGGGTCGGCTGACAGCTTCCTCAGGTCGACGCAGCGGGTCGTCACCGTTGCCCCGTATCGGGCGGCCAGCGCGTCGCAACGCGCCAGGGCGTCGGGCAGGACGTCCCACGCATGCGTGTCGAAGCCGGCCCGCGCGAGAAAGACGGCGTCGCGACCGGAGCCGCATGCCAGATCGAGCGCCGTGCGGCCCGCGTTGCCGGGCCACGTGGAGGCGGAGATTCGTAGCGCCTCTTCCAGCAGCGCGTGCGGACGCCACAGCGCTGCCGTGGACGGCCCCGTCTCGGTCGGGCCGGCACGAAGCCAGTCACGGTCCGTGACAACCTCGGCCACGATCCTGCCGCGGGCGCGGAGGATTTCGGCCGCCACGCTCGCCCGTTCGGCGTTGTCGTCGAACACGATGATTGGTTGTTCAGGCGGGGGCATCTCGTGGATGCGTTGCGCCAGCTCCTCCAGGGGGACGTTCACGGCCCGGCCGCGGTGCAATCGGCAGAACGCTTCCGTAGACCGCACGTCCAGCACGGCAGTCATCGATTCGTCTTGCACGAGGTTGGATTTCGGCAGCCGATCATCTGGCAGCATCATGCCCATGTCACCGTCTTCGCCCATCATCGCACCGCACAGCGAGCCGGTCGCCCGAGTCTTGCAGCGTCCCGTTGCGTACGCCCGTCGCGCCGGCGCCATTCTATCCGAGCGTTGCGTCCGCCGAACGCGCGCAGACTTCCACGCCGATGACGGGGTGAGAAAACAGCCCGGCTCAAGCGTGTTTTCGATCTGAGCCGCGCGCATCAGCAAGCGGTTCCGCAGCACTGCGATTGACCGCGTACTGATCCCAACTCGTCGGGCGGCTCTGATGGGGACCGTGCCGATGCGCATCGGGACGGCTCCGATGACGAGGATGCGATTGCCCCGTCAGCGCCGTTCGCGATCTCGCGCTGAGCCTGTACGTGGTGCAGACGCTCGATAAAATAGACGGACCGCACAGGAGAGGTGACCGAGCGGCTGAAGGTGGCGGTTTTGAAAACCGCTGTACGGGCTTCAACCTGTACCGGGGGTTCGAATCCCTCCCTCTCCGTTTCCTTTTGTCTGTTTATGTCGCGGTGCGCCGGCCGTAGCGAGAATCTCCAGTCGCCGGCTTGCACGCCGACCTGTCCTTCCCCACGTTTGGTGGGCGCGGTTCTCATCAGTTCCGGGTGGCCTCGAACGCTTCGGGGCTCAGGTAACCCAGGGCATTACTCAAGAACGTGTAGCGTTCCCGGCGCGCCGGGATGGCCGAAGTAGGGCATAATCGAGCCTCCCATTCTCTCGCGTCGGCCACGCGCCACGGGCGGGCCGGCTCCCAGGCCGACGCTGCAGGTTTTCAACCGAGTCGTTGGGCGTCAGTTCAGCAGGCAGATGGCGATGCCGAGGTACAAGACGGCGCTGAGGGAGTCGTTGGCCGTGGTGATGAGTGGGCCGGTGGCGACGGCCGGGTCGATGCCGATTCGGCGGAACAGGAACGGCAAGGTCATCGCCCAGAGGCCTGAGATGATGATGGCAATCGTCATCGACATGCCGACGGCCAGGGCGATGCGGCTGAAGGCGATCGGGGCGTCCGGGACGACGCGCAGGATGCCGGAATGCACGACGGCGAGCGAGCCGAACCCGGCAAACAGGCCGGCGCCGAGGCCGATGACGAGGGCGATTCTCAGCTCGCGCGCCACGGCGGTGGCGAGGCGGCTGGCGAGGACGTCGCCGGTCGCCATGGCGCGTGCGGTCACCGTCGAGATTTGCACGCTGGAGTTGCCGCCCATCGCCGCGATCGGGGCTAGAAAGGCGATGACGACTGCGAAGACGTCCGGCTGAAGGTGCGGTTTGAGGCTGAGGATGATGAACGCGCTGACGAACGTCCCTGCGAGGCACGGCAGCAGCCAGCGAGCGCGGACTGACGCAGCGTGGAAGATGCTCGTTCGGGCAAACTCGTCGACGCCGGTGCCGGCCATGCGGAGGATGTCTTCCTCGGCCTCTTCCTCGGCAACTTCCAGCACGTCGTCGTGCGTGATGATGCCGAGCATGTGGCCCTGTTCGTCGATCACCGGCAGGGCAGCTACGTCGTACTTGTCGAACTTGTTCTTGACCTCCTCCTGGTCGTCCTCGACGCGGACGGTGAAAAGGTCCGGCAGGAGCAATTTCTTGACCGGCGTTCGACGGCCCGCGGTCAGCAATCGCATCGGCGGCACGACGCCGCACAACCGGCCGTCTGAATCGACGCAGTAGATGTAGTAGATATCCTCGGTCTGGTCGGCGGTCAGGCGTTGGACTTCCGCGATGGCGTCCTCGACCGTCGCTTCGGCGGGGACGCTTACATAGTGCGGGTTCATGAGCCCGCCGGCCGTGTCCTCGTCGTAGAGCCGCAGGGGCTCGACCACGGCCTTCTGTTCGGGCGACAACTGCTCGACGATCTTCTCGGCGACCTCGTCGTCAAGATCGTCCAGCACGTCGACGACGTCGTCGGCGGGCAACTCCTTGAGGACCTCGGAGACCTGGTCGTCGGTCAGCTCATCGAGCACGTCGGAGCGGACGGCTTCCTCAAGCTGAACGAGGGCCTCGGCCCATTTGCGCGGCGGCAGCAGGAACATGAGCCGCGACCGCTGCTCGGGCTCCACCTGCTCGAAGCAGTCGGCGACGTCCGCCGCGTGCAGGTCGTCAAAGAACGCGCGCAGGGCTTCGTCATCGGAGCCCGCCAGCAGTTCCTGAAGTCGGTCGAACATCATGCGCTCGTCTTGCGTCTGATCCACCAGAAGATCGCCGTCCCGGTTGACTGAATCGCGGCATTATCATCGTGACGTGGAGGAATACAACGGCGCCGCGGTGATCGGGACGAGGGGGGCGGTTAGCGGGGGTAACCGGACCGGTTTCTGTGGGAACTCGAGTGCGCAGACCGTCGCTGTCTCGGTGACCAACGAGACGGTTGGCGTGGAAGCCGGGTTCTTGCTGAGGACGGCTATGCAGCCTTCTTGGCTTTCCGCGTGGCGGGTTGGCGGCTTTCGTCCTGGCCTGGGGCGCCGCGCTCGCTCGCCGCAGCATCGGGCGGCTCGGGAACAATGCTCATCTCGATCTCCAGGACGGCTTCGTTGCCGCCGATCTCGTGCGTTGAGCGGGTTCGAAGACGGACTTCGGACGGGGCTTTCCCGTTGGGGCAGACTGTTGCCAAGAGCTTTCGCAGCAGTTCGGGAGCATGGCCCCTCTTGGCTTGGCTGACCAACGCGCGCCAGCCGTCGCCCCTCATCGAGAGCTTCGCGGCCATACCCGGCCTTCCATGCACCTCCAGCGTGATGTCGGCGTCCGGCACATCCATCGCGATGGCGCCTTGCAGCGAGAGGACGATCGCGTTGATGGTGGGCTGATGAGGGCCGGCTGGACGGCGCTCCGGCGGAGAGCCGAATTGGACGCGCAGGCCGAGTCGCTTGTCGCCGCGAGCGACGCCGACGGTCGTCGAGTTGCCTTCCTTCAAGGTATCCAGGGCCGCGAGCAGATCGCGGACGGTCTCGACGGGCTTGTCGCTGAGGTGGACGATCCGGTCGTCCGGCTGGATGCCTGCCCGTTCGGCGGGCGAGTCCTCGGCGACGCCTCCGATCGTGACGCCGGGCCCGTCCTCGGAGACGATGGAGACTCCGAGCTTGACGCGAGGCGGCTTGGCGGCGGCGCCGCGATCCGGCCTGGCTTGTTGGGGTTCCTTCTTGTTCGCGGCGGCGCGCTCTTCGGCAGCCAGTTCCTCCTCCTCGGCAAAATCCTCGTCTTCCTCCGCCCAATCGTCTTCTTCCGCGAGGTCCTCCTCCTCTGCAGAAGCCGCCTCCTCTGCGGCGTAGTCCTCCTCGGCGGCCAGGTCGTCTTCGGCAGCCAGTTCCTCCTCTGCCGCTGATTCCTCCTCTTCCGCCTCCGCCGACTTCTCTTCCGCCGCGGCCTCGTCAGCCGGCTGTTCGTTCTCTGCCGGTTCCTCCTCGGCCGGGGATTCGTCGGCCGGTTGCTCCTGGCCAATATCCACGAAATCCGGCCGCTCGTCCTTCTCGAATTTCGGGGCCTTTGCGGCAGCGTCCATCTCGTCGATGCAATCCGCGCTGAGCTTGACGACCCGCATGGCGCCCTCGGCGTTGATGAGGTCCGCATCATCGCCCGGCTGATGGTATTGATCGTGCAGTCCGGTGAAGAAGAACATGACCGGCAAGCCGGCCGCGTAGAAGTTGTAATGATCCGACATCGCGCTGACGCCGCCGCCGTCGGTGACTTTCAGGTCATAGCGGCCGGCCAGGCGCTGCACCAGGTCCGCGAAGCCCTCGCTGGTTTGGAGACCGTAGATCCAGAGCTTGTTGTTCCGCAGGCGGCCGATCATGTCGTAGTTCAGCATGGCGACGCACCGCTTCAGGTCGATCGTCGGATGCTGGACGAAGTAGGCCGATCCGAGCAGGCCCAGTTCCTCGGCCGAGAACGCGGCCACGACGATCGAGCGATTCGGCGGCGGGCCCTGCGTGTAGGCTTGGGCCAGCATCAGCAGCGCGGATGTCCCCGATGCGTTGTCATCGGCGCCGTTGAAGATGTCGCGGTCCGGGTCGAAGGTCGGTTCCGTCCGATTGTGGACGCCGACGTGGTCGTAGTGCGCGCCCAACACGATGAACTCGTTTGCGTTCGGGCCGGCGCCTGGGATCAACCCGATGACGTTCTTGGTCGGCGTGTCGCCGAGATCGATGTCGACCGATCCCTTGACGTAGACGCCCTCGAGCGAGGCGGAGGCCGGTGCGCGACGGTCCTCGATCTGCTGCTGGAGGTCCGCCAGATGAGGCAGGCCGCCCGAGAGCAGGAGCCGATCGGCCGCCTGCTGCGAGATGTGCATCATCGGGATGCCGAAATGCTTGCGGCCGAACCCGAAGGGCCCGCGGTCGGCGCGGTTGAAGTCGTAGAGCGGCTTGGGGGAGTCCGCCCGGATGGGATCGACGATCAGCAGGGCTACGGCATCGCGGCCGTTGGCGCGTGAGGCCTTGGTGCGAAACATGGCTGCTGGTTGGTCAAAGGTCTCGAATTGCGGCGTCTGTCGCAGGAGCAGCACGACCTTGTCGGCGACGTCCAGGTCGGCATAGTCGTTGTAACCGGTCTCCTCGTCGACGATGCCGTAGCCGGCGAAGACGACCTGGCCCTCGAACGCGCCGGTCCGCGAGAATGGAAACGGCACGAAGTCCTGCTCCATCTGCCAATGCCGCCAGCCCGGCCTGTTCGCGCTATGGACGGCGAAGTCCGTCTTCGGCCCGATCTGAGGCTCCAGCTTCAGTTGGAACTGCTGGAAGTAGGTCCCGTCGTCGCCGGCTGGTTCGAGACCGTACTGCCGATAGACGGAGGCGATGTAGTCGGCGGCTTGCTCGATGCCCTGCTGGCCTGGCGCACGGCCCTCCAACTCGTTGCTCGCGAGGTACTCGATATGGGAGAGATACTGCTGAGCCGAGAAGAGGACCTCGTTGCTGGTTCGTCTGTCGGGGCGGGACTCGTCCGCGGCCGTGAAGACAGGCAGGCAGAGGACGAGGATGGCAAAGGCGAGACCGGCTGGTGTGCAGCGTCGC
>CAZERK010000083.1:0-10587 GCA_964514515.1 uncultured Planctomycetaceae bacterium | reverse complement strand
TGTTCAATATCTCGCGCATCGGGAAGATCGCCGGCTGCTACGTGCGGGACGGCGGCGTCGAGCGAGGCCATACGGTTCGCGTGATCCGCGACGGCGTCGTGGTCAAGGACAGCGGTACGCTCGAGTCGTTGCGGCGTTTCAAGGACGACGTGAAGGAGGTCAAAGCCGGCATGGAATGCGGCATCCGAATCACCGGCTTCGACGACCTCAAGCCTGCGGACGTCATCGAGACGTTTGAGTTGCTCAAGATCGCTCGAAAGCTGGAGACCTGATCCTCGCCGCGAGCTCGCTCCAGACCGCACAACCGAAGACCGTTGCAGGCGATGCGGTCGAGCATGGCTGCGGGCGAGGGCGTCGCCCGCGTCGCGGCGCACGGTCCCTCGCGACTGTGGCAGAATGGTGATCGGCGTTCTCCAACTCAGTCTGCGGATACCGGACGCGATGTCGCTGAAGGACAAGCGACGGGTGATCAAGAGCCTCAAGGATCGGCTGGGCCATCGGCACAACATCTCGGTGGCGGAAGTCGACTACCTGGATGACCCGCGGCGTTGCCAGATGGCCGTCGCGATGGTTTCTAACGAGCGACGGTTCACGGAGAGCTGTCTCTCGAAGATCGTCGACGAGGTGCGAGGCCATCGGTCGCTGCTGATGCTGGACTACGATATCGAGCTGTTCTAGCAGGACGCTGCAAAACTCGTCGAGCGGGCATCCTGTCCCACGCGGCGGGATCGAAAACGCGGTGGCAATCGCTCTCTCCGGCGCCTTGCACGCCCTGCCGGCGGTGCGGGATCCTCGGGTTGGCGGTTGATGGTGCGGCGCCGGCTGACGGCGCGACGTGTTTATGAGCTATCGAATCCCCAGACTGGCGAGCGTCGTTCGCAACGTGGTCAGCGACACGATCACCAATCGCGTCTCCGATCCGCGCATCCACCGTTTCACGAGCGTTACACGCGTCGAGCTCTCGGCGGATCTGAAGTTCGCGGACGTCTACGTGAGCGTGATGGGGACGGATGCGCAGGCGCGCACCACGATGAAGGGCCTGGAGAGCGCCCGCGGCATGGTCCAGTCGCGGCTGGCCCGCCGGTTGACGACGCGGCAATGCCCGCTGGTCCGGTTTCATCTCGACATGGGCATCAAGCTCGGCATCGAGACGATCCGCCGGTTGGACGAGGAATTCGCCCACGATCGCGATGCGCAGATGGAAGCCGATGACGACGGATCGGACACGGCTCCGGACCCGGACGAACCGCGGAGCGACGACGACGGGGATTCAGGAGACAGCGACCGCGAATCGGCGGGCCGCAGAGAACCGAGAAGCGGCGACTGCGGACCCGCAGACAGCGGCGATGACGAATCGAATGACGGCGAAGGCGCCGACTTTGGAGCGGATACATGAAGAAGGCAGCCTACTATGCAAACCGGATCAAGCAGCTCTACACCGCGCTGAAGAAGCAGCGGGCCAAAGTCCCGCTGGCTGAGTCGGACGGGCCGATGGAGACGCTGCTTCTGGCGCTGCTGAGCAACTACGCAGCGGAATCGCGAGCCGCCGCCGCGTTGGCTAAGCTGCGTGCCGCGGCCGTGGACTATAACGAACTGCGCGTCACGCCCGCAGCCGAGATCATCGAGGTCATCGGTGCCGACTACCCCTCCTGTCGGCCCGCCGCCCAAGACGTCGTGGGCACGCTCCAGGCTCTGTTCAATAAGCTGCACCATCTTGATCTCGCGTTCCTTGCGAGCGGCTCCCGCCGAGCCGGCGAGACGTTTCTTGGCTCGCTCGACGGACTGCAGCCTCATGCGCATGCCATGATGATCCAGCGATGCTTGAAGGGGCACGCCGTTCCGTTAGACGTCAACATGTACGCCACCCTGCGGAAATTGGACTGCATCCCGGAAGACCTGTCTGTCGCTGATGCCCAGCGGCTCTTGGCCGCAAACCTGAAGGACAAGGACGCCCTCAATTTCTACGCGATGTTCAAGCGGTTCGCCTCGACGCACGCCCCACGCAAGGCTGCCGTTGCTGCCGCGGCTCCTCCGACTCGCCACAAGGCGGCGCCCCACGCTGAGGCGATGGCTGGGACTTCCGCAGACTCCGCGCCGGCAACCGTGTCGCGGCGAACCGCACCGCAAGTCGTCGGTCCCAGGAGCCGCAAGCCGGTCTGTTCCGCCAAGAGCGGGGGCGGCACGCCAGGCGTCACAGTCCGCCGTCGGGGCGGTCAGACGGAACGCGCCGGCGCAGCGGGAACCGCCGCATCGTCTCCGGCGAGGTCGTCGCGCGTGCGGCGAACCCCCGCCAAACCCAAGAAGACGCGAAGCAGGAAATAGGCGCCGACCGTCTCCTCTTTGCGGCATCGAGGTCGTGTCGCCGGTCAGGCCGGGGCAATCGTGCCGTGCACCAATGCGAACGTTGATGCTATTCGAAGCTCTATTGGGATGGACGGCCGTCTTCTGGCTGCCGGTCAGTCCCGCGTGCGTCGAGGCTCAATTGGGCGGCGCCCCGTCTGCCGATCATCTCCAACCGTCAAGCGCGTCGGCGCCCGACGTTGACGAGCGAGCTCCAACCGATTCGGCGGCGTTCGCAGCGCTCGCGGAACTGTACGTTCAACAGAAGCGCTGGCCGGAAGCGATTGAAGCCGCGAACAAGGCCATCGCAGCAGGCCTTCACGACGCGCCTGTCTTTCTCGCCAAGGGTCGGGCGCACGCGGCTCTGGACGAGTTGCCGGAAGCCGAGTCGGCCTTGCTGGAGGCTGCTCGCCTGGACAAGCGATCGCCGGAGGCCCTGCTGCTGCTGGCAAACGCTGCAGCGCGCCACGGACGTCGGGTTGAATGCGAACAGATCTATCGGAGGATCCTTGAGGAGGTCGACGAACGCTGCGTCGTGGCTCGCGAGAAGCTATTCCTCCTCCTGCTCAACGCCAACCGACTGGAAGACGCCAAGGCCTGCCTTGCCCGGTTCTCCGAACTGGGAATCTCCGGCCCCGCGACAGGACGATCCCAGGCGATGCTCGATCTCGTGACAGATGCCGACACGGACGGGGAGGGGCGTCTTGCGGCCTATCAAGGCAAGTTGCAGCAACTCATCACGGACTACCCCGGCGACTGCGAATCGCGGATCGCGATGGCCATGAGCTGCCTTGCCGCCAAGGACTACGACCGTGCCATGCTGCTGACGCGACAGGTCCTCGGGCTCGATCCTGACAACGGGCGAGCCCGGGAATTGAAGGCTCTGCTGGAGGCCGAGCAACTTCAGTACGACGAGGCCAAGGCCACGGTGAGGGGGCTCCTGGAGGACTACCCGCGAGACCCCGGCTACAAGCGGAGCCTGCTGGAACTCGCCTTGAACTCCGCGGACGACGAAACGGCCCTGGCTGTCTTGCGAGATCTGATACAGCGAGCGGACAGCGAGGAGCACCGCGGTTCGCTGAAGCTCCAATTGATCGAAGTCCTGACGTCTGCCGGGCGGCACGACGAGGCGGTCGCCGAAGCCGAGCGATGGCAACGGGAATCTCCCGGCGACTTGCGGCGTCGCGACGCCTGCCGGATCGCGATGAACAAGGCTGGGCGTCAGGAGGACGCCCGACGACTCGTCGCCGGCTGGCTGGCGGACAACCCGACAAGCAGCCTGATGCGCAGCCGCTACATCGCCCAGTTGCAGCAAACGGGCCGGAACGTGGATGCCCAGCAGCAACTCCTCGACTGGCTGGCTGCGACGCCGGACGACGTCGAACTGAACCAGCAGTTGATCGCCTTGTTCTGGCTGATGGGTCAGTACGACGGCGCGATCGAGGTGGCTCGCACGGGAGCGGAGCTGCCCGAGTACAAGGCCGTCTATGAGGAGCTGCTTGCCCGGAGCCTCCTCATGGCGAAGCGGTTTGACGAGGCCGCGGCCTATTACCGCGACAAGGCCGCGTTGTCGCAGACGACGGCCGCCTGCCGCGAGCTGATGATGGTGCTGGTCCAGGCGGGCCGTTTAGAGGAGGCGGAGCACGCAGCTAACAGGCTGTTGCAGCCGGAACTGGCGAGAAAGGAGGCGGGGCATCCGTACGATCCGTTCGTCGTGCTGGAGATGCGGGAGTCGCTGGCGAACCTCTATCAGTTGATGGGGCGCCAGGAGCAGGCCGTCCAGCAGTTGGAGGAGGTGTACGCGATCGCTCCGGCGGACCCGCGCATCAACAACGACCTGGGCTATACGTGGGCGGACGCCGGCCTGCATCTGGAGAAGGCGGAGCGGATGATTCGTCTCGCCGTCAAGGAGAATCCTCGCCAGGCCGCGTATCTCGACAGCCTGGGATGGGTCTTCTACAAGCAGGAGCGGTTCGATGACGCCATCCGCTTCCTTCGGCTGGCGAGGCGGTTCGCCGCCGCGGAGGACCCCGCCATCTTCGACCATCTCGGCGATGCGTTATATCGATCGGGCAAAATCGACGAGGCGGAGCATTGTTGGCAGAAAGCTCACGATCTGGTCGCCCGCGAATCTGCGGCCGCGCCTGACCCTCAAGACGCCGAAATCCGAGAGCGGGCCTCGCGCAAGCTCGACCAATTGCGGGACCATCAGCCTGTCGAGACCGCGCTCGTGGGAGAACGGCCAGCCGCCGCGACGCAGCCGATCTCGTCCCCCGCCGAGCCCGCCTCGCAAGCAGCTTCGACGAGGCCGGATGATGACCGCTGAGCCTTCTCTCGGTCGCGCCGGTAGCGCAGCGGCTACTTGCAGCATCCGGCAGGCCTTCAGTCGTTCGGAGTGAGCAAGCCTGCGCCGCGTCTTACAGCGATTTCGAAAAATATGAAAGCGGCTGAAAACGTCACAGGTCCGTCGTCAACCGGCAGCTAGAATACGTCTGACCTGCAGGGTCGTTCAGCATGGAGATGATTCGAAACTCCAGCTCCACGATTGTCGCGGCGCTCGATCAGGTCGTCGCCGCGTTCGATGAAGAACTCCGCAGCGAACATCCGTTCATCCGACAACTGCTCAGACGAATCGGGACGAGCCGAGGCAAGTTGCTGAGGCCCCGGCTGTTGCTGTTGGCCGCCGAGGCGACCGGCGAGATCGGTCCCGCCCACGTCGTCTTGGGCGCGGTCGTCGAGATGATCCATATTGCAACGCTCGTTCATGATGACGTACTCGACGATGCCGGAATCCGCCGCAGGTCGCCCACCGTCAACCGGCTAATCGGCAACGAGGGGGCCGTTCTGCTGGGCGATTACCTCATCTCGCACGCCTATCACCTCTGCAGCAGCCTGCCGACGCCCGCAGCCTCTCGACGGATCGCCGCCGCGACCGACGACGTGTGCGAGGGCGAGTTGATGCAGATCGCCAACCGGGGCAACTTCGCCCTGAGCGAGGAGACGTACCTGGAGATCGTCTGCCGCAAGACGGCGGCGCTGACCCGCGTCTGCTGCGAGCTGGGCGCCCAGTTCGCCGGGGCGGATGCCGAGACGGTGCGCGTGCTGGCCGACTTCGGCCTGGACCTCGGCGTTGCGTACCAGATCGTCGACGACTTGCTCGATTTGACCGCCACGGAAGGCGAGATGGGCAAGAGCGTCGGTCGCGACGCCGACCTGGGCACGCTGACGCTGCCGTTGATCCGTTTCCTGGCGACCGCCGAGCCCCCCGCCCGACGAAGGCTCCTGTCCGTCTTGGCCGACGGTCCGTCGAACAAGAATCAGAAGGCAAGGATCATCCTGAACGGCAGCGGTGCGATCGAGTACGCCTCCCGCGTGGCGCACGACTTCGTTCGAAACGCCGTTGAACGCATTGCCCCGCTGCCTCCCGGCGACGCGAAGGACGGACTGTTGGCCGCGGCCGAGTTCGTGCTGAAGCGGCGCCTCTAATAAGGCGGCGGTTCTCAAAACGCGGCAATCGGCGCTTCCGGTTGGGACTCGAACGAGCATGCGAATGCGATGGGCGTGCTCCTGACCGCCAGCCAAACGCCTGTTGGTGGAACTGCGGCGATACACCGGATACGATGCACGTGCGTCATGGCGACTCATCAGGAAACACGAGATTACGTTCGTTTCTGCCCCGGCGAGGAGCACATCAAGATCTCCAACGCGATCTGCCGGGGTCGGCGGAACTCGCATTTTCCAAAATGCCGCGGCTGCAAGTTCAACGACGACGAGCGCGGCACGACGACCGGCGCGGAGGATCGAGCCCAATCAGCGGCGCTGGTCGAGTCGGTCTTCAAGAAGGACGGCGTCTGCGCACCGGCGCCGATCGCCCTGACGGAGGACGTCGCCTGGCGGATCGGCCATGCCACGGCCCAGTTCCTGCGAGGCAAGCTCCGCGGCTACGATCGGGCGAACGCCGACACGCGGGCCATCATCGTCGGACGCGACGCGCGAACGCACGGCGCCGCGCTGCAGAAGTCGCTGATGGAGGGCATGATCGCGGCGGGCATGGACGTGGCAAATATCGGGATGGTCGATACGCCGCAGCTCTACTTCGCCGTTCAACGATCCGGCGCCTGCGGCGGCGTTCAGACGACGGCCGGCCGGATGCCCGCCGAGTACGACGGCTTCCTGTTCTGCGCCGCCAAAGCGACGCCGATCGCCATCGACACGGGTCTGGCCAGCATCCGAGACATCGCGGCGCGCGTGCCGAAGCACGAAACGGCGACTGCCGGACGACTCCTGAGCCGCAGTTTCGCCCGACCCTACGTCGAGTTCGTCCAGGGCTTCCTGTCGGGCCGGAACAAGTTGCCTCGGCCTTGCAAGGTCGTCGTGGACGCCAGCAACGGTATGGCCGGAAAATGGCTCCCCGCCGTGTTCGGCAAGATCAAGAACCTCGAAATCGTCCCGCTCAACTTCCAGCACGACGGCCGTTTCGTACACGATCCCGATCCGCTGCCGTCCAAGAACGGCCGGGCCCTGCGTAAGCTCGTCAAGCAGGAGAAGGCGGACTTCGGCGTTTGCTTCGACGGCGACGCATCCGGGTGCGCGTTTGTCGACGAGAAGGGCCTGACCGTACCGCCTGATATCGTGGCCGCCGTGCTGGCCCGATTGTTCATCGAACGAGAGCCGGGCGCGGCCGTCGCGTTCGACCTGCGTTCCAGCGACGCGCTGCCCGAGGAGATCGATCGCGCCGGCGGCGCGGCGGTCCGCTGCCGGATCGACTCCGTTTCCATCAAGAAGGCGATGGCCGAACAGGACGCCGTCTTTGGCAGCGACCTGACGGGGCGCTACTACTTTCGCAACATGGGCTACTGCGAGTCCGGCCTCCTGGCGTTCGTCCATGTGCTGAACGTTCTCGTCGGCGCCGGCCGCAAGCTGAGCGAACTGACCCGACCGCTGCAACGCTATCGCTCGTCCGGCGAGCTTCGGCTTCCCGTGCCCGATCCTGCCAAGGCCGTGCGGACCATCGCCGCCGCCTTTCCAGACGCCCACGTGGACGACCTCGACGGGACAACGCTGCGTTGCCCCGACTGGTGGGCCAACCTCCGCAGGCACGCCGACGACGCGACGCTCGCGTTGACGCTGCACGCGCGAACGAAGGCCCTGCTCGACGAGCGCCTTTCGCAAATCAAGTCCCTGCTGGCCTGACGGCCGGCGGTTTGAATTGCGTTGCAGTCTTTCGGAGCCGCCTTCTGCGAAGCGCCAGCGCCGTCCCGACCATGGGCGTTCACGGATGCACGCGACCATAGCGGCCGACCTCCAGGACGGCCGTTTTCTCCGCGCCCCGGCCGAGCGGGAGCTCGGCCGCTACCTCGCATGAAGCTGCACGCAACCGTGAGATGCCGCAACTCGGGATGAAGGCGGTACACGGGTGACGCACCGGGTTCGCGGAACCCGGCTCCGAGGTTAGCGAGGCGGCGGCCGATCGGCTGCTGCGAAAGCCGACGGCAGAGGGCGTCGCCCTCAATTCGTGCCTTGTTTCCAGAACCTCGCTCCATCCTGTCGCCTTCGGATCAGAAACTCTCCTCAGAAAACGAAGAAATCCCGCGGAGCATCCGCGCCCGGCCTCCGCTCAAGGGATTGACGGGCGATGCAGCCCGCCTCCCGGTCCGAGGACGACGGGAGAACGAGAGCAAGGAACGGCAAAGAGCTTCGCAGAGAAGACAGGAGAGAACCCCATGAACGCGAATCTGAAAGAGACGGCGGTGAAGGCGGTGCTGGTGCTGGCCGGCTTGGTGACGGTGCTGGGTTCGACCGGCTGCGACGAGACGTGGGTCAACGGAATCGGCTGGGTCGACCCCTGGTACACGAGCGCGTACTACGGCGTTCCCGAGGCGACCTACTACGATCCGACCAACGAGATTCAGAGCGTGATCGAGTACCGCGGAGCGGCGATGGAAACGGCGGCCAACAACTTCAGCGACTTCATCATGCAATGACGTGCATGAACCAGACGCCGGTTCAGCGGAGCCGGCCCTGAGAACGGCGAGCCCTCGACTTCGGCCGAGGGCTCCTGCTCTATGGACGGGCGAATCCGCATCCGCGCCGATGCGGGCTTGAACCCAGAGCGCATCGCGCTATAACTCTTCACGTGCTTCCTGAGAGTGCGAGCGCATGAACCGGATGGTCGTCTACATCGTCGCGGGGCTTGCCGCGCTGCGGGCTGGAATCGGGTGCTGCCCGCAGCCGCCAGTCTGTCCGCAGACGCAACCGACGGCGGCCGCTGCGCCTGCGGCGCCGTCCGGCCCGGTTTACACGGGCGAGGGCGATCCTTACGCGCCCGGCGGGCTGACCGTTCGCACGGTGAGCGTCGCGGCCTGTGAACAAGGAACTCCGGTCCCCCTGCTGATCTTCGCGCCCGACGTGCCCCGTCGGTACGCCGTCGTCTTATTCCAGCATGGATTCGTAACGCGCAACGAGGCATATGGCGAGATATTGCAGCATCTTGCCAGCCACGGTTTCGTCGTGGTCGCGCCGCAGATGTACGAGCCGGGCGTGTGTGCGCTGCTGGGACGGCCGACGGCGGCCGAAGAGGCGCAGCTCGCGACGCAACTGCTGGATTGGCTGCCCGACGGATTGAGCGCCGTTCTCGGCTACACGCCGGAGATAGGCCGCCTCGGCCTCGCGGGGCATTCGCGCGGGGGCAAGATCGCGTGGTTGATCCTGGCGGCCGACGCCTCGCGCGCGCAATCCGTGGCCGGCGTCGACTCCGTCGACGGCACGGGCGGCCCGTTCGGCAACCAGCCGCGCGTCGTTCAGGGACCGTTCGCGTTCAGCATGCCCGTGCTGGTCGTCGGGACCGGTCTCGGCGGCGTCTGTGCGCCTGCAGGCGACAATCATGAGCAGTTCTACGCAGCCAGTGCGTCGCCCGCGTGGCACGTCATCGTGCCGGATTATGGTCATGCAGATATGCTGGATGAGGCGGCGGCCGCGGCGGCGACCCGATTTTGCCCGGGCGGGCCCGATCGAGCAGGCATGCGTCGGCTGACGGCGGGACTGCTCGCCGCATTCTTCCGCGGCAGCCTGCAAGGCGACTTGGTCGCCTATGCGTATCTGACGGACGTCAGCCGCGGGCCGTTGGCGTTCGAAGGAGAAGCGAAGTGAGGGTCGCGCATTGTGCGACCGTCTCTTGGCTGGCGGCTGCACGAGTCAGAGGGCTGCGTGATGAGGCCGCTCGTTTGGTTCCGATCGGACCTGCGGACAGGCGACAACGCTGCGTTGACCGCTGCGTGTCGAGCCGCGGACCGGGGCGTCGTCGGCGTGTTCGTGACGAGTCCCCGACAATGGCAGGCGCACGATTGGGCGGACGTGCGCGTCGAGTTCCTCCTGCGTCAGGTCGCGTGCCTGTCCGAGCGGCTGAAGAAGCTGCACATCGCGCTGCGGATCGTCGAAAGCCCTGCCTTTGCTGATGTGCCGGCCGGTCTGCTGGCCCTGGCGCGACGGTGTCGATGCGACGCGCTGTACTTCAATCGCGAGTACGAGGTGAACGAGTCGCGACGCGATGCGGCCGTGATCCAGGCGTTTGAGCGCGCCGGACTGGCCGTTCGGTGCTTCGACGACAGCGTCATCATCCCGCCGTCGGCGTTGCGCACCGGGTCCGGCGCGTTCTACACGGTCTTCACGCCGTTCAAGCGAAGGTGGCTGGCGGCCCTTGACGAGGGCGACTACGGCGTCCTCCCCGCAGCCCCGCGGGCACCGCGCGAGCTGGTTTGTGCCCCGGACGTCGTGCCCGAGCGCGTGAGCGGGTTTGATCTGAACCGAGGACGGCCGGACTTGTGGCCGGCGGGCGAGGGCGTCGCGCTGAACGTTCTGGCGCATTTCGTGTCGCAGCGGCTTCGCGACTACGCGCGGCTGCGGGACTGTCCATCGCTCGACGGTACGAGCCGCCTGTCGCCGTACCTCGCGCACGGGGCGATATCGCCGCGCCGCTGTCTGGCGGAGGCCCGAGAGGCGAACGCCGGCCGGCTGAACGGGGGATGGTCCGGGTCGGCGACCTGGATCAGCGAGCTGATCTGGCGCGAGTTCTATCGACACGTCCTGGTCGGCTTTCCGCGCGTCGGGATGAATCGGGCGTTCAAGCCGGCGACCGAGCGCGTGGCGTGGCGTCACGACGAGGATCGCTTCGCCGCCTGGTGCGAAGGCCGCACAGGCTTCCCGATCGTGGACGCCGGGATGCGGCAGCTCGCGACGACGGGCTGGATG